>DATFUE010000079.1:0-5282 GCA_035261165.1 Myxococcota bacterium | reverse complement strand
AAGACCTCGCGCGAGATCCCGGTGGTCATCCTCGAAAAGGCCTGATCCCCTAGAATGCGGCGCCACTCTTGTGGAGTTCGGCGATCGCATCGTCTCGTCGTGCTGCTGAGCTGCTCGGATGCGCCGCGGTCGTCGCAGTCGCGCTCGTCCGCCTGGCTCTGTTCGTCTCCGCGCCGGTCGACGCGCAGATCCCGCTGATCCCGGACGACGCCTTCTACTACCTGGTTCCCGCGCGCAGCTTCGCGCTCACGGGTCACTGGACCTTCGACGGGGTCGCGCCGGCGACCGGCTTCCACCTGCTGTACGCCTATCTGCTGGTCGCGCTGTTCTGGGTCGCACCCGGGATCTCGTACGCGTCGCTCGTGCTGTGGATCGGCGCTGTCTCGACCGCGCTCCTGGGCGCCGCCGCGTACCTGGTCTCGCGCGCCGTCGCCCGCGACTTCGGCGCGCGCGCGGTGCTCGGCGTGGTGTTCGCGTTCACTTCGCCCATCGCCCTCTGGCAGCAGACGTTCCTGGTCGAGTGCAGCCTCGTGGTGTTCTTCTCGAGCGCGCTCCTCGCGCTCTTGTCGCGGGCGCAGGACCTCCCGCGAGTCACGAAGCGCCGGCTGGCGGCCGCGCTCCTGATCGGGCTCTTCGGCAATCTCGCGCGGAGTGACTTCGGCGTGTTGAGCGCGTGCTGCGCGGCCGCGTGCTGGCTCTTGCCGCGGCGCTCGGAAGGCGCGCGCAGACAAGCCGCGCTAGCGGCCGCCGCGACGCTCGGCTCCGCGCTCGGCGTCGCCGCGGTCTCCCTCCACACGCTGGCTCTCTCGGGCAGCATGATTCAGAGCAGCGCGCGGATGAAGCGCCACTGGGGATCCCTGCTGGGCTACGACGTTCGGGGCTTCCTGCGGCCGCTCCTCGACGTGCTCGCCCCGCATGGCACCAGCTGGCTCGGCACGCGCAGCGCCGGGCCGCTGCTGCTCGCCCTGGGGCTGGCGGGCGCAGTGGGTCGACTCGGTCGCGACGCCGCGAGAGTCGACCGGTGGCCGCTCGCGGTCGGCTGCGGGCTCAGCGTGATCGCCTACGTCGTCTTCTACGGGAACGTGAGCGCCGGGGTGCCGCCGTGGTATCTCGCCAACGCCCTCGCCGCCTGCGCCTATCTGCTCGGCGCGGTCCTCAGCTTCGTTCCGGAGCGCGCCTTCGGTCCGGCGGTCGCCGTCGTGGCGCTGTGCGCGGCGCTGAACGTGGCGGTGAGCCTGCAGCCCCTGTGGCCGAACCAGGTCGCGATGCACGCCGGCGGCGAGTATCTCAGGAGTCACCCCGAGGTCGCGCCCGTCGGCGCCTGGAATGCCGGGATCCTGTCGCGCTTCTCGGAGCGCGCGGTCACGAACCTCGACGGCCTGGTGAACGACGAGATCCATCCCTACGCGACGACGGGGCGCCTGCTCGAGTACATCTGCAAGCGCCGGATTCGCTTCGTGCTCGACTTCGCCGACAACGTCGAGAACCCCGAGCTCGCGCGCCGAGCGGGGTACGCGGACGGCCGGCTGCGCGCCGCGCTTCACCCCGAAGTGAACTTCTCCAACGGAGACCCGAGCCGGCAGTGGGCGGGCAAAGACTTGAAGCTCTACCGGGTGGACGAGCACGCCTGCGCGGGACAGGAGTGACCCGACGCTTAGCACCCCGACCCGGGCGGCGGCTGGCTCAGAACAGCGGAAGCTGGCTGTCTCGTTCGTCGACGGCGATCGAGAGCGCGCGAAGTCGCGCGACGTACTCGGCCGGGAGTCCGTGGTGGCGCGCGCCGGCGAGGATCAGCCCGAGATAGCGACGCGAGGGCTTGCGCCCCGCGACCCCCCGGCCCGAGTGGTAGGTGAACGCGGAGAACGCGGCACCCGCGGAGTCTCGAACCTCGACCTCGAGGCGAAGATAGGCGCCGCGGTGGACGCCTTCGCTGCGGTCGAGTCTCTCGGCTTCGGGGTGACTCAGCCGGTACGCGACGCCCCACACGGAGTCGCCCGGGCGCGGCGCGACGTTCGCGACCCCGCGCTCCCCGGGGCCGACCGGCAGGTCGAAGCGCAGCTCGAAGCCGGCGAGCACGCCGACCCGCGTCTCGAACGGCCGCATGCGTCGCCGCCCGAGGAACGTGCCCGGGTCGAGGTTGCTCCCGTACGCGAAGTACCAGAGTGTCTGTGGAGTGGCGCCGTCGATGGCGCCATTGGACAACGCCGGCGGAGATTTTTCATGGCGATGCCGAGCCCACGCGCGCGGTCGATCCGGACCCGTTCGTGCCGCTCGCGAGGCGCAGTCCTCTGAACGCTCCGAACGTGAGATACTGCGCGGCGCGATGCTCAAGCGAATCCTGAAGAAGCTGGTGCCGAGAGCCTGGATCGACGAGCGGAATCGCTGGCTCGCGGCGCGAGCGGATCGGCCCTTCGCGGCCCAGCCCGCACCCGAGGTCTTCGAGGCCGTGTACCGCCGCGGACTCTGGGGCGGCTCGGCGGAGGCGGACTTCTACTCCGGCGAGGGCAGTCACGAGGAGAGCGTCGTGGGGCCCTACGTCGCCGCAGTCAGGCAGTTCCTCGCGTCGCTGCCGCAGCGCCCGCGCGGCGTCGACCTGGGCTGCGGAGACTTCAACGTCGGAGCGCAGATCCGAGACTCGTGCTCCGACTACGTCGCCTGCGACATCGTGCCCAGCTTGATCGAGCGCAACCGAAGGGTGTTCGCCGATCGCGGGGTCGAGTTCCGCGCGCTCGACATGGCGACCGAGCCATTGCCCGGCGGCGACGTCGTGTTTCTCCGCCAGGTGCTGCAGCACATGAGCAACGCGCAGATTCTCGCGCTGCTGCCGAAGCTCCGGCAGTACCGCTGGGCCGTCGTCACGGAGCATCTGCCCAGCGAGGTGAGCTTCGCTCCCAACGTCGACAAGCCGCCGGGACCGGGGATCCGCGTCCCGCATGGATCCGGCGTCGTCCTCGCCGCGCCGCCGTTCAACTTCACGGCCAGGTCGGAGCGCGAGCTCTGCGTGGTGCGCTGCCCGATCGGCATCGTCCGAACGACGGTCTACGGGCTCGCCGACTAGCGTTCAGCGCCCCACTCAAATCCTCGTGACCCTGGCGGCGCTCTCGGCCGAGGCCTCGAACTGCTGGTAGAGCCCCGTCGTGAAACAATGAGGGCATGAAAAGCACAGGCCTCCTGGTTCTTCCGCTGGCGCTTCTGATCGGCTGCGCGACTCGAGACGACTCCATCTCGCAAGCCGAGCGAACGGAGAAAGACCGGCCGAGCTTCGCCGAGACGCGAGCCATCGCGGAGGAAGGCTTCATCTACGGCCTCCCGATCGTGATGAACTACGCGGTGCTCTACGAGTTCAACGTCGACAAGACGTCGGGTCAGTACAAGGCGCCCTTCAACGAGATCAACAACGAGGCGCGCGTCTTCACGTACAAGGACACTGCGATCGTCACCCCCAACAGTGATACGCCGTACTCGATCCTCGCGATGGATCTCCGCGCGGAGCCGATCGTATTGTCCGTTCCCGCGGTCGAGAAGGCTCGCTACTACTCCGTCATGCTCGTCGACAGCAACACCTTCAACTACGGCTACATCGGAAGCCGGGCGACCGGGAACAAGGCGGGCAGCTATCTGGTGGTTGCGCCGGACTGGCAGGGCAAGACGCCGCCCGGGATCGCCAAGGTCTTTCGATCCACGACGCAGTTGTCGTTCGCGGCATATAGAACGCAGCTGTTCAACGCGCGCGACATGCCGAACGTGAAGCGGATCCAGGCGGGCTACAAGGTGCAGCCACTCTCTGCGTTCCTGAAGAAGCCCGCGCCGCCCGCTCCCCCGGCGATCGCCTTCCCCAAGGTCGACAAGGAGCTCGTGAAGACGAACTTCTTCGAGTATCTCGACTTCGCGCTGCACTTCGCGCCCCCGGGACCGGAAGAGCAGGCGATCCGCGCGAAGCTCGCGCGCATCGGCGTCGGGCCGGGAAAGAGCTTCGATTTCAAGGAGCTCTCACTCGAGCACAAGGCCGAAGTCGTCCTGGGAATGAAGGCCGGGGACGCGAAGGTCAACGAGGCAGTCAAGACACTCGGCAAGAGGGTCAACGGCTGGAACATCAGCTCGGCCTTCGGCGACCGCACGTTCTACCACGGCGACTGGCTGAAGCGCGCCGCGGCAGCCAGGGCCGGCATCTACGGGAACGACGCCGTGGAAGCGGCCTACCCGATGACCCGTGTCGATGCCGACGGCGAAGTGTTCGATGGGAGCAAGCGCGACTACACACTCACCTTTCCCAAAGGCCAGCTTCCCCCGGTTAGCGCGTTCTGGTCGGTCACGATGTACGACGGCAAGTCGCAGCTCTTGATCCAGAACCCGATCAACCGCTACCTGATCAACTCTCCCATGCTCGGCAGCATGAAGAGGAACGCCGACGGCTCGCTCACCCTCTACATCCAGAACAAGTCACCGGGGAAGGCCAAGGAGTCGAACTGGCTGCCCGCGCCGAACGGCCCGATCTATCTGGTGATGCGCCTCTACTGGCCGAAGGAGACACCGCCCTCGGTTCTCCCGCCCGGTGAAGGCACCTGGCAGCCGCCGGGAGTCAAGCGGGCGTCGTGACGATGCCCGCGTCGCGAAGCCGCGCGAACTCTTCGTCGCCGACGCCGATCTCGCGCAAGACCTCGCGGGAGTGCTCGCCGAGCGCGGGCGCGGGTCGCCGGATGCGCGCCGGTGTCTCGGCGAAGCGCGCCGCGGGCCGAGGCTGACGGATGCGCCCGGCCGTCGGGTGGTCGAGCTCTTCGAGGGTCTCGTTCTCGACGATCTGCGGGTGAGTCAGTACTTCTTCGCGCGAGAGGATCGGCGCACAGGGCACGGCTTCGCGGTCGAGGCGCTCGAGCCACTCCGCGGTCGCGCGCTCGCGCAGCACCGCGGCGGTCAACTCGAGCCGCGCTTTCACGTGCACGATGCGGCTGGTCGGCGTCGCGAAGCGCGGATCGTCCAGCCACTCGACGCGCTCGAGCGCGCGACACAGCCCGTGCCATTCCGCATCGGAGACCGCGCCGGCGGTCATGTAGCCGTCGCGCGTCTGAAACACCAGATCCTGCGCGATCTGCGCCCGTCCCGCCCGGACCTCGCCGCCGACGAAGGTGAGCGCCGTCATGCCCTCCGGCCACAGGTAGGCCACCATTACGTCGAGCATCGCGAGCCGCACGTGCTGGCCGCGGCCGCTGCGCTCGCGCGCGAATAGCGCGGCGGTGATCGCCTGCGCGGCAGTCACCGCGGTCGTCTTGTCCGGGATGATCGTG
>DATFUE010000078.1:0-11487 GCA_035261165.1 Myxococcota bacterium | reverse complement strand
GAGGCGGATGGCGAGACCGGCGGCTTCCGCGTCGCGGACCTCGAGAGCCGCAACGGCACCTTCGTGAACGGCGAGAAAGTCACCGAGCGGTCACTCGGCGAGGGCGACAAGATCTTCGTCGGCGAGACGGTGCTGCGTTTCTCGTTCCAGGACGCGATCGAAGAGAAGTTCCACGACCGGATCGACGTGCTGATGAACGTCGACGCGCTCACCGGCCTCCTGGTGAAGCGCGCGTTCGACCTCGAGCTGGCGCGCGCCTTCGAGGCGGCGAAGCGCGTGGACGCGCCGCTCACGCTGTTGATGATGGACTTGGACGGGCTGAAGTCGATCAACGACGTGCGCGGGCATCAGATGGGCTCGCTGTGCATCGCCGAGGTGGGAAAGATCATTCTCCAAGAGATCGATTCCCTGGGGCGCGCGTGTCGCTACGGCGGCGACGAGTTCATCGCGTTCCTCGAGGCGCAGGGCGTCGACGGCGCGACGGCGGTCGCGGAGCGGATCCGCGCCCGAGTCGAGGGCTACGAGTTCGTCCGCGACGGCGTGCGAGTCGCGACGACCATCAGCATCGGCATGGCGGAGCTCGCTGCCGGCCTGCCCACTCCGGACCACCTGCTGCAGCTGGCGGACGAAGCGCTCTACCGCGCCAAGCGCGCGGGCCGCAATCGGGTGTCGCGTTGACGGCGCGAATGGGCGCGTGCTACCGAGAGTCCATGCGGGCGATGCCTCGCTCCGTTTCACAGCTGGTCACCGCGTTTGCGCTGCTCGCGCTCTTCGCGGCGCCCTTCGCGAGCGCGGCGATCGAGCTCAGCGACGGCGCGGACTCTTGCTGCCCGCAGGGAACCGCACCCGTTCCGGCCTCGAACGAACCGTGCCAGCAGATTGCGCCGACCTCGTGCTGTCTCGAGGTCGGGGTTCCCTCGACACCGTCTGGTGACGGGGCGCTCGCTGCACCCGTGCTCGATTCCGTGCTGCTGCCGGCTCCAGTACCGGCGGCCCCTGATCTCGTCCTGCGCGCGGTCCAGACCCAGGCCGACGGACCGCCGCTCGCGCCGCTCGCGAAGAGTGGCGTGCTCCTGCTCTGAGCCGACTCCTCTCTGTGTAGGCGGGTCGCTGGACCCGCATCGGAGAGCGCGCGGTTTGCGGCCGGAGTGACCGGTCGCGGGCTGCGCATCGCGCTGGGAGATCTCGATGTCGGCCACCCACGTCTGCGCGCGCGCGGCGCTCGCACTGGTTGCGGCGCTATGCGCCTGCGCATCGACCGGACAACAGAGTCACTACGACGCGCTGCACGCGCGACTCGATCGCGTGGAAGCGCGCTCGCACGCGGACGACGATCCCCTCGGCAACGCGTCCGTCTTGGAGCGCCGCGCGCTCGTCCAGCTCGTCCTCGAGCGCAATCCCGGTCTCGAGGCGCAACGCGCTGCCGCTCGCGCTGCGCTCGCGCGCTGGCCGCAAGAGACGGCATTGGCCGATCCGATGTTCGGCTACAGCGTTCGCCCGCGTTCGTTCGGATCGAATCAGGTCGACCCCGCGAACGACTTCGCGCTCTCGCAGGCGCTGCCGTTTCCCGGAAAGCTCGCGCTGCGCGGAGAGCGCGCGCTGGCCGAGGCAGACGCAGCGGGGAACGCGGTCGACACCGAGCGCATTCAGCTCGCGGCGCTCGCCTCGAGACTGTTCGACGAGTACTGGCTGGCGGAGCGCGCGCTCGAGACGAACGCGCAGCATGTCACGCTGCTCGACCAGGCTCACGGTGTGGCTCTGTCTCGCTACTCGGCGGGCGAAGGCTCGCAGCAGGACGTGCTCGCAGCCGAGACCGAGGAAGCGATGCTGTCGCATCGCGAGATCGAGCTCGGCGCGGAACGTCGCATCCTCGCAGAGCGCATCAACACGCTGCTGCATCGCCCGCCCGAGCTCGAGCTCCCGACGTCTCCGCGCGAGCTCACGTCCGAACCAACGCGCGATCTCGATGAGCCGGGGCTCGTCGCGCGCGCTCTCGAGCAGCGCCCCGAGCTGCGCGCGCGCCGGGCGGAGGTTCGCGCGCGCGAGGCCGACGTCTCGCTCGCCCGGCGAGAGTTTTTCCCGGACTTCACGCTCCGCGCCGCCTACGAAGGCAGCTGGCAAGAGGACCCGCTGAAGCCGATGGTCGGGATCGAGGTCAACGTGCCGCTGCAGCTTGGCCGGCGCCGAGCCGCACTCGAAGAGGCCGACGCGCGGCTCTCGCGCGAGAAGAGCCGACTCCGTCAGCTCGAGGATCGCGTCCGCCTCGAGGTCACGAGCGCGATCGAGCGGCTTCGTGAGTCACGGCATCTGCTCCACATCTCGCAAGAGCGGCTCGTCCCGGCTGCGCGCGACCGCGTCGCGGGCGCGCGAGCGGCGTTCGCGAGTGGCAAGTCGACCTTCCTCGAGCTCGTGGACGCCGAGCGAGCACTGCGCAGCGCGGAGCAAGCCGAGTTCGAGGCGCGAGCGAGTCTCGCGGTCCGAGGCGCCGAGCTCTCTCGCGCCCTGGGCGAGACCCCCGAGACTGGCGAGCGAGAGCTGTGACTTCCCAGGTCGCCCGCATGATCACGGTCGCCGTAGCAGTCGCCTTCGCGGTCGCGGCCTGTAGCCGTACACAGAACGGCGTCACCGGAGCTCCGCCCGCATCGTTCACGGACGGAGGCCTGCACGTCGAAGTCTCGACCCCTTCGGGTGCCGTTCGCGACGGAGTCAACGAGCTGCGCCTGCGGATTCGCGACTCGCAAGGCAGGCCCGTCGACGACGCGCGCGTGTCGGTCCAGTACAGCATGAACATGGCCGGATCGCCGTCGATGGGCGGGCGGGCCGTCGCCAAGCCCATGGGCGACGGGGAATACCTCGCCGAGGCGAAGCTCGACATGGCCGGCACGTGGCAGCTCGCGATCGCAGCCGAGCGGGCGTCGGGCGAGGCCGCGCACGCCCAGGGCTCGATGCGCACGGGCGCTCCGGGTGTTCATGTCTCGGGGGAAGCCGCCGGTAGCCCGGGCGACGCGATCTCTCACTACACGTGCTCGATGCATCCTTCGGTACACGAGACGCACGCGGGAAAGTGTCCGATCTGCGGCATGGACCTCGTCCCCGTCACTGAGTCCGAGGCCAGGAGCGGCGCGGTGCGCGTCGACCCGCAGCGCTTGCAGAAGATCGGCGTGCGCTTCGCCCAGGTGGAACGCGCTCCGCTCACCCGTAGCATCCGCGCGCTCGGGCGCGTGACCTGGGACGAGAGGAAGCTCGTCGACGTGGCGCTGAAGGTCCGCGGCTTCGTGCGCGAGCTGCGCGCGGACGCGCTGGGCGCGAAGGTGACCAAAGGCGAGCCACTCTTCTCGGTGTATAGCCCCGAGCTCTACGCGGCGCAGACCGAGTACCTCCAGGCGCTGCGGGGCAGGAGCGAGTCACTCCGCAGCGCGGCGCGCGCACGGCTTCGCCTCTGGGACGTCGCCGATCCGGAGGTCGCGGCGCTCGAGAAGCGTGGCACCGTTCTCGAGACACTGCCGGTTCGCTCGCCGGCGAGCGGGGTCGTGGTGGAGAAGAACGTCGTCGAAGGCGCGGCCTTCGAAGCCGGCATGAGGCTGTTCCGGATCGCGCCGCTCGAGCACGTGTGGGTCGAGGCGGAGATCTACGCGTCGGATCTCGCTCTCGTCTCGGTCGGCCAGTCGGCGACGATCAGCGCGCCGTACTTGCCGGCGCGCACGTTGGAGGGGCACATCGCCTACGTGCTGCCCTCGCTCGCGAGCGAGACGCGCACGGCACGCGTGCGCCTCGAGCTCGACAATGGCGACCTCGCCTTGCGACCGGAGATGTTCGTCGACGTGGAGCTGCACGTGGACCTCGGCGAGCGCGTGCTGATCCCGGTCTCGGCCGTGATCGTCGCCGGCGAGCGCCGGGTCGTTTTCGTGGACCGGGGGTCGGGTGTGCTCGAGCCGCGTGCGATCAAGACAGGAGTTGCGAACGACGAGCGGATCGAGATTCTCGAGGGCCTCGAGCCGGGCGAGCGCGTCGTGGCTTCGGGGAACTTCCTGATCGCCGCCGAGAGCCGCGTGCAGTCGGCGCTGGAGCAGTGGTGAGCGAGCCCGGAGACCCGAGCATCGGTCTCGTCGCCCGGCTGATCGCCGTGTCTGCGCGCAACCGAGCCATGACGTTGATCGGTGTCGCCGCGGCGTTCACGTGGGGCTTGTATGCCCTGCGCCACACTGCGCTCGACGCAATCCCGGACCTCTCGGACGTGCAGGTGATCGTCTCGGCCGAATGGCCCGGCCGCGGGCCCGACCTGGTCGAGGACCAGCTCACATACCCGGTCTCGACCGCGCTGCTCTCCGCACCGCGCGTGCGCTCGGTGCGCGGCCAGTCGTTCTTCGGCCTCTCGCTCGTCTACGTGATTTTCGAGGACGGCACCGATCTCTACTGGGCGCGCAGCCGGGTGCTCGAGTACATGGACGCGGCGAAGGCGCGGCTCCCCGCAGGAGTCACTCCAACGATCGGCCCGGACGCGACCGGCGTCGGTTGGGTCTTCGAGTACGCCCTCGTCGACCGCAGCGGCAAGCATGACCTGGCCGAGCTGCGCAGTCTGCAGGATTGGACCGTGCGCTATGCCCTGGCGAGCGTCCCGGGCGTTGCCGAGGTTGCATCGGTCGGCGGCTTCGTGCGCCAGTACCAGGTTCAGGTCGATCCCGAGCGGCTGCGCGCGTACCGCATTCCGCTCCGCGACGTGATCACCGCGGTGCGCGGTTCGAACCAGGACGTCGGCGGCGGGGTCATCGAGATCGCCGGGCACGAGCAAGTGATTCGCGGCCGAGGCTACGTCCGGTCACTTCAGGACCTGGAACTCGTTCCCCTGCGCAGTGACATCCGCGGAGCTCCGGTATTCTTGCGAGACGTAGCGACCATCGCCTTCGGTCCCGACATGCGCCGCGGACTGGTCGAGCTCGACGGCGAGGGCGAGGCGGTCGGCGGCATCGTCGTCATGCGGTGGGGGGGAAACGCGCTCGCCGTGATCGACGCGGTGAAGGAGCGCCTCGAGTCGGTGCGCGCGAGCCTCCCCGCGGGCGTCGAGATCGTCACGACCTATGACCGCTCGGGACTGATTCGCGCCGCGATCGAGACACTCCGGCATACGCTGCTCGAGGAGATGGCCGTCGTCTCGGTCGTGATCCTCGTCTTTCTCCTGCACGCGCGCAGCGCGCTGATCCCGATCCTGACCATCCCGATCGGCATCGCGCTCGCGTTCGTGCCGATGCTCTACCAGGGCCTGAACGCGAACATCATGTCGCTCGGCGGGATCGCGGTCGCGATCGGCGCGATGGTCGACGCGGCGATCATCGTCGTGGAGAACGCGCACAAGCGACTCGAAGCGTGGGAGTCCGCCGGTCGCCCGGGCGAGCGTTCGGACGTGATTCTGCGCGCGATGCAGGAGGTCGGGCCGAGCATCTTCTTCGCGCTGCTCGTGATCACCGTGTCGTTCCTGCCGATCTTCGCGCTCGAGGGCACCGAAGGGCGCTTGTTCAAGCCGCTCGCGTTCACGAAGACCTACGCGATGGGCTTCGCCGCCGTCCTGTCAGTCACTCTGACCCCCGCGCTCGCCGCGCTCCTGATCCGAGGCCGGATCCGCGGTGAGCACGACAATCCGGTCAACCGCTTGCTCGTGCGTGGCTATGCGCCAGTCGTCCGCTTCGTCGTGCGCCGGCGCGTCCTCGTCGTGGCCGGAGCGCTCCTGCTGCTCGCGACCGCCGTCGCTCCGTTCCTGTCGTTGGGCTCCGAGTTCATGCCGCCTCTGAACGAGGGAACCCTGTTGTACATGCCCACGGCGCCACCGGGAATCTCGATCGGCGAGGCCGCGCGCGTGCTCCAGCTCATGGATCGCGAGCTGCGCGAGGTGCCCGAGGTCGAGCGCGTCTTCGGGAAGATCGGGCGCGCCGAGACGCCGACGGATCCCGCGCCGCTCTCGATGGTCGAGACCATCGTGCAGCTCGCCCCGCGCGAGCGCTGGCGAGCGGGACTCACCTGGGAGTCACTCGTCGCGGAGCTCGATCGCAAGCTCCACTACCCCGGCATGCCGAACCTCTGGTGGATGCCGATCCAGACGCGCACCGAGATGCTCGCGACCGGCGTGCGCAGCCAGCTCGGGGTGAAGGTCTTTGGCGACGACGCGACGAAGGTCGAGCAGGCGGCGATCGCGATCGCCGCGGCGCTGATGGACGTTCGCGGCACGCGCAACGCGTTCGCGGAGCGCGCGACGGGCGCGTTCTACCTCGATGTGCGTACGGATCGCGCGCGCGCCGCGCGCTACGGCGTTGGGGTCGAGGACGTGAACGCAGCGCTCGAGGCGGCGATCGGCGGAGTCACCGTTTCGCAGACGGTCGAGGGGCGGGAGCGATACGCGATCCAAGTGCGCTACGCGCGCGGGTTTCGGGGCGACCCCGACGCGGTCGGGAGAACGCTCGTGCCGACGTCGAGCGGTGCGCTCGTGCCGCTCCGCGATCTCGCGGACCTCCATTTCACGAACGGGCCGGACATGGTTCGAAGCGAGGCGGGCAAGCTCGTCGGCCTGGTCGCCGTCGACGTAGCCGGGCGACCGATCGTCGACTACGTGAACGAAGCGCGCCGAGTCGTCGCAGAACGAGTCACTCTTCCGGCTGGCACGCGGATCGCCTGGGTCGGTCAGTTCGAGTATTTCGAGCGGGCGAAAGCGCGCCTGCAGGTCGTGCTCCCTCTCACGCTCGCACTCGTCGCGCTGCTCCTCTACCTGAATACACGTTCCAGTGTAGAAACGGCGATGGTGATGCTCGCTGTTCCGTTCTCACTCGTCGGCGCGGTCTGGCTGCTGTACGCGCTCGGCTACAACCTCTCGGTCGCGGTCTGGGTCGGAATCATCGCGCTCGCCGGTCTCGACGCGCAGACCGGTGTGGTGATGCTCCTATATCTGTCGGTGGCTTGGCGCGAGCGGCGAGAAGCCGGCCGCCTGCACGACGCCGGCGATCTCGAGGATGCGATCGTCGAGGGCGCCGCGCGCCGCATCCGCCCCAAGCTCATGACCGTCCTCACGATGATGCTCGGCCTCGTGCCTCTGCTTTGGAGCAGCGGCACCGGCGCGGACGTGATGAAACGCATCGCCGCGCCCATGGTCGGCGGCCTCGTGAGCTCGTTCGCTCTCGAGCTCCTGGTGTACCCCGCGCTCTTCGCATTCTGGAAGGCGCGGGGGCTCCCCCAACAACAATGACAGGAGACATGGAGATGAGACGTCTGATTTTTCTCGCCACGGCGATCGCCCTGCTCGCGGGTCCGCTCGCACCGCTTGCGGCCGCTGCCGATCCGAGCCTGGAGCAGGTGTTGATCGAATCCGCCTCTACACCACAGCAGCACGGGGCGCTCGCGACCTACTACGCCGGCAAGGCGGCCGAAGCGCGAACGGACGCGGAATACCACCGCGCGATGGGCAAGTCGTACAGCGGCGCCAAGGCGACTCAGCTCGGGATGATGAAGGACCACTGCGAGAAGCTCGCGACTCTCTATGACGACCAGGCGAAGGAGTTCGACATGATGGCCAGCATGCAGCGCGACATGGCGAAGTAGGCTCCTCCGTCGCGTCGAGCTTCACCTCGCTCGAGATGAGCGGGCGTGAGGCCCGGCGCGACGGAGTCAGTCTGGGAATCAAGGAGATGCGACGATGAAGATCGCGGTGCTGCTCGCGGGCCTGGCGATCGCGACGGCGGGCGGCGCCCTCGCGTTCATCTACTCCGGCATCGCCGACGTGGCGGCGATCTCGCCTCACTGGGCGTTGACCCGCTGGGTCCTCGCGACCACGATGGAGCGCTCCGTGGAGAGACACTCGCGCGGAATCACTCCGCCTGCCTCTCTCGAGGACGATGAGCGCATCCTCGAAGGCGCGCTGCACTACGACGCGATGTGCGCCTCCTGTCACGGTGCGCCCGGGGTCGAGCGCGGAGTCGTCGGCAAGGGCCTCAATCCGGAGCCGCCGGACCTCGCGAGAGAGACGGACGACTTGGCCCCGGCGGAGATTTTCTGGGTGACCGCCAACGGCATTCGGATGACCGGAATGCCGGCGTTCGCGCCGACTCACTCCGACGAAGAGCTGTGGGATCTGGTCGCGCTGGTGAAGCGCCTGCCCCGCATGTCGGCCGCGGAATACCGGAAGTTGTTGACTCCTCGTTCCGGCGGCGATCCCGGGCACGGCCGTGCGCACGCGCACTGAGCGCGGGTCCAGCGTATAGACTGGTTCGGCCCACATGGGCTAGGGAGCCGCCGTGAGCCTCTACAGCAGGTACGTCCTGCCCCGGATGATCGACGGGGCGATGAGCAGCGCGGAGACGGCGCGCGTGCGCGCGGAGCTGATTCCGCGCGCGCAGGGAGTCACCCTCGAGCTCGGCATCGGCTCGGGGCTCAACCTGCCGTTCTATTCGAGTCGAGTGACTCGCCTGTACGGCGTCGATCCCTCGGCCGAGCTGCACGCGATGGCCCGAAAGCGGGCGGAAGCGGCGTCGCGGCCGCTCGAGCTGTTCCTGCAGTCCGCCGAGGACCGGCTGCCGCTCCAGGACCGGAGCGTCGACAGCGTCGTGTGCTCGTGGTCGCTGTGCTCGATTCCCGACCCGGTGCGGGCGCTGCGCGAGGCGCGCCGCGTGCTGCGGCCGAGCGGCGAGCTGCTCTTCGTCGAGCACGGGCGGGCGCCGGCCGGCCGCGTGCGCGTCTGGCAGGACCGGCTGAATCCGCTCTGGAGGCGCTTCACCGGCGGCTGCAACATGAACCGCCCGACCGACGAGCTGATTCGCGCCGCGGGCTTCGAGATAGCCGAGCTCGAGCAGGCGTTCCTGCCCGGGCCAAAGCTGCTCGCGTACACGTACCGCGGCCGGGCCCGCGCGCTCAGCGGATCCGCACCCTGAACTGCAGCGTGAAGCTCGGCGCAAGGCCGACGCGGGCGGCGAACGCGCCGGTCGGGCTGACCCGGATGTTCGTCACCGCGGGATCGGTGCCGTTGCCGTTCGGCGTCGGCGTGTAGCTCCAGGTCGCGCCGCCGTTGTTCGAGAACTCGAGTGAGTCGGCGGCGCTCGCGAGCGACGTGAACGCGTAGGTCAGGCCGCTGGTCGGCACGCCCTGCGTGAACAGCACCGGTCCGCTGCCCGGACCGCCGAGGTCGGTGACCACGAGCTCGGCCTGCGCCGGGATCGGATCGCTGAGTCGCACCGTGTTGGCGTCGGACGCGCCCAGGCCCTGGTTCGTGGCGACGACCGTGTACTGCTTCACCGCGCCTGGAATCGACTTCGGGTTCGTGACTCCGTTCACCGGATCCGAGATGGTCGCGGCGCTCTTCACCAGCACCAGGTTCACCTTTACCAGCGAGAATACCTGCTCGTCGATGTTCCAGAAGTTCGCCTGGTTCTGCGGCGTGTTCGCCTGGCCGGCGCGGTGCACGTGGCCGTTGGTCGCGCCGATGGTGCTCGTCGAGGCGTCGCGCGCGAACACGCGCGCCAGCCAGGCGGTGCTCTCCGTGTCGGCGGAGACGAACGTGTAGGTCGGATTCGCGACCACGCTGCCGTTGTTCGTGAAGATGCGGTCGCCGGCGACCGCGTCGCCGTGGGTGCCGTCGTCGTACAGGATGACGCCGGTCGCGACCACGGTCCCGGCCGGGTTGACGACGTCGGCGCGCATCGCGCTGGTGGTGGCCTGCGCCTGCGCGCGGATCAGCAGCGTCTGCGCGACCTGATACACCGACGGCGTGGTGACTCCGGTGTCGTTCGGCGCGGTGATGTTCACGCCGAATGCCTGCACGTTCGCGTTCGTGATCGTCGCGGTCTGTCGGCTCCACTCGATGTCGTCGAGCTTCACCCAGGACTTGTGGATGTCGTCGTTCGAGTAGAACTGCATCGTGAAGCGGATGGTCGCGTTCGTGCCGGCGTAGGCCGCGAGGTTCAAGGTCATGGTGCGCCAGCCGGCGTCCAGGATCGTGGCCGAGTACGTGGGGCTGCGGCCGACGCCGTCGGCCGCGATGCGCAGCTCGGCGCCCGGATTTGCGATCCCGAGCGTCGTGTGATTCACGGCCGTGCCGTTCACGTCGAGGACCATGTAGTCGTACTGATTCGTCGCGGGGAACGAGTCGAACGCCTGATAGCGGAATTGGACGACGAGGTTCCCGGCCGCCGCGCCCGCGGGCACGGCGATGGTGCGCGAGACGCGGATGAGCTCGGTCTGGTTCCCGGGGCTGTCCTCGCAATTCGTGCGGTAGCCGAGCAGGAACCACGAGATACCCGTGTTCGACACGTTCTCGATCGTGGTCGCGTTGTCGCTGCAAGCGGCGGGGAGGTTCACGGTCGCGGCCTCCGCCGGCACGCTGTGCACCTCGGCGTTGTGACCGCCGCCGGAGTTCGTCGTCGCCACGGTCCAGTTGGTCGGCGTCGCGCCGTTGGAGTGCTCGAAGTTCCCGTTGATGCGCGTGGCCAGGGCGGTCGCGGCCTTCGCGCCGTTGCCGGTGACGTCGAAATACAGCCAGTAAGTCTGCGCCCCGGCCTCTTGCGCCAGGAAACGCAGCTCGCCGCGCGAGTTGGCCGCGGCGTCGGTGGCGCCCGCGTACTTCACGTCGGTCCACTCGAACGTCGTGGCCAGGGTGGTGCCGTCGGTGCGCGTGAGGCGCGGCGAGTTCGTGTCGAACGTGCCGCTGATGCCGAGCTGCGTCAGCAGCGCCGCGAAGTCGACGTCGACGACGTTCGTGCTGCCGACGGCGGACGCGGCCGGCAGCGACACCGGCACGCGGTAGTGCCAGGTCGGGTCGTACCAGGCCGGCGCCGAGCGCAGGTCGGCCCGGGCCACCCCGCTCACGGCGAGGAGCAAAGCCGCGATCCAAGCGCGCCGCATACCGCTTTTGGAGCGGGCTTTTGGCGGATTGACTTGAATCGAGCAGTGCGAGCCGCGCGGCCTGCGACACCGCCGCGTGTCGCCCGGCGGCAGGGGGCGGGAATCGCTCAACGTCCACGAGCCTCTGGCGGCCCGCCTGCGCATGCCGTGTCGTGCGGCTTGGCGCCGCTCCGCACCTGCGCTCCGCGCCGCCGGTTAGACCTTTCGGAATGCGAACACGTGCTCTCGCAGCTGCTCCCGGCCCCCGCTATCCGGGCGCTCGAGCGAAGCCCCGGCGATCAGCTCGAGCCCGGCGCGGCGCGCGGCCGCAACGCTCGGGGCCCCGGCGTCGACGACGCCGCTCGGCACCCAGCCGTCGCCCACGATCAGCACCAAGTGACCGCGGTTCGCCAGCGCGCGCGCGGCGCGCTCGCTCCACATTTCTGTGTCGCGGCGCCAGGCGTCGCGCGCGGCCTGTGCGCCCTTGCGGAACAGGCGTCGCGCGCCGATCTCGAGCGCCGCGTCCGGGCGGTCGCCGAGCCATACGTGGCGCAGGTGCTGCATCGGTACGTAGTCGTACGTCGATGGGTAGGGCGGCGACGTGAGCACCAGGTCGATCGGGTCGCGCACGCGCAGCTC
>DATFUE010000077.1:0-4855 GCA_035261165.1 Myxococcota bacterium | reverse complement strand
GCGCAAGGCGATCCCGCGGATTCTCGGCCAGGACGGAGTCGTGGTCGTGGTTCAGCGCGGCCGGGCGATCGGCAGCGTCATGCTCGAGCTCTGGTAACCGGCGCGCCGGCAGAGCAAGGAGAAAGCAAGAAATGTGGAAGGACTCCCGTTACTACGTGTTGTTGGGAAGCGCGGTCGCCCTGCTCGCGCTCGCCGGTGCGCTGCCGGTCGCGCAGCACCTCGCGAGCGCGGAAGTCGCGAAGCCTTTTTGGACCGAAGGCGAGCCCGGCGACGCCTCGGCGCGGCCCGACTCGTTCGCCGACCTCGCGGAGAAAGTGTCTCCCGCCGTCGTGAACATCAAGGTGGAGCGCAAGACCTCGATGAAGGGCGGGCCCGAGGAGCTCTTCGAGGAGTTCTTCGGTCAGCGCAAGCCGGGCGAGAAGGGCGAGAAGCGCGCGCCGCACCAGTTCCGCGTGCCCTCGACGGGCTCGGGCTTCGTCGTCTCGCCGGACGGCCTGATCGTCACGAACAATCACGTGGTCGAGAGCGCCGACAAAGTCGTCGTGGTCTTCGAGGACGGCACCGAAAAAGACGCGAAGATCGTCGGCCGCGACCCGAAGACGGACCTCGCGCTGATCAAGGTCTCGGTGGAGAAGCCGATCGCGACCGTGCCGCTCGGTGACTCCGAGCACCTCCGCGTCGGCAGCTGGGTGATGGCGATCGGCAATCCGTTCGGGCTCGACCACACGGTCACCGTCGGGATCCTGTCCGCGAAGGGCCGCTCGAACTTCGGCGGCGAGCAGATCGCCGGCCCGTACGACGACTTCCTGCAGACGGACGCGAGCATCAATCCGGGCAATTCGGGCGGCCCGCTGTGCGACATGAAGGGCCGCGTCATCGGCATCAACACCGCGATCGCCGCAAACGGCCAGGGCATCGGCTTCGCGATCCCGATCAACATGGCGAAGGGTCTCCTGCCGCAGCTCCTGGAGCACGGCGCCGTGACTCGCGGCTGGCTCGGCGTGCAGATCCAGCGAGTCACCCCAGCGCTCGCCAAGACCTTCAAGCTCGGCGATCAGAAGGGCGCGCTCGTCGGGCAGGTCTTCGACGACAGCCCGGCCTCGAAGGCGAAGCTCGAGCGCGGCGACGTGATCACGAAGTTCGACGGCAAGGACATCCGCGACTACGACGACCTGCCGCGCATCGTCGCGAGCACGCCGCCCGGCGCCGCGGTCGACGTCGTGATCCTGCGCGACGGCAAGGAGCGCAAGCTCAAGGCGACGCTCGAGAAGATGAAGGAGGAGGCGATCCAGCCGGCCAGCGACGAGCAGACCGACAGTGACTGGGGCTTCGAGGTCCAGCCGATGAGCGACGAGATCGCGAGTCAGCTCGGCCTCTCGGCCGGCACGAAGGGCGTCGTGGTCGCGACCGTCGACCCCGAATCCGCGGCCGCGCGCGCGGGCCTGCGCCGCGGCGACGTGATCCTCGAGGCGAATCGCACCGAGATCACCTCTCCGAAGCAGCTGAAGGACGCCCTCGGAAAGAACACCGATTCGGCGGTCCTCCTGGTTCAGCGCGGCGACGGGACCCTCTATCTCGCGATCGAGAAGGACTCCTGACTTACTGCGTTCGGCTGCGCCTCACTGCGCGCGCCGCGTAGCGGCGCTTGCGGTGCCCGGCTCGGGACGGCCCGAGCCGGGCACTTGCGCCGCCATCGGGTTCGCGCGCCCCGCGCGCGCCGACACGCTCTTACCTCACGTTCAGCCCCGCCCAGCGCTTCAGCTCGCGGCGCGCGATCACCATCTTGTGGACCTCGTCCGGGCCGTCGGCGATGCGCAGCGAGCGGCCGTTGCGCCACATCCCGGCGACCGGCGTGTCGTCCGAGACACCGAGTGAGCCGAGCGTCTGGATCGCGCGGTCACAGACGTCCATGAGCAGGTTGGCGGCGATGACCTTGATCATCGAGATCTCCTGCGCCGCCTCCTTCTTGCCCACGGTGTCCATCTTCCAAGCGGTGAAGAGCGTGAAGAGCCGCGCCTGGTCGATCTCCATCTTCGACTTCGCGATGAAGTCCTGCACGAACTGCTTCGTGCCGAGCGGCTCGCCGCCGACCTTCCGCGACGCCGCGTAGCTCACCATGATCTCGTACGCGCGCTGCGCGCCGCCGACGCAGCGCATGCAGTGGTGGATTCGGCCGGGGCCGAGCCGCGCCTGCGCGATCGCGAAGCCCGCGCCCTCGGGGCCGAGCCGGTTCGCGACGGGCACGCGGCAGTCCTCGTAGCGAATCTCGCAGTGACCGCCGCCACCCGCGTGACCCATCACGGAGACCGCGCGCACGATCTTGAAGCCCGGCGTGGTCGTCGGGACGAGAATCATGCTCGCGCGCTGGTGCGGCGCGGCCGAGGGATCAGTCACTGCCATTACGATCGCGAACTCCGCGCCGATCGCGCCCGACGTGAACCACTTGTGCCCGTTCAGCACGTACTCGTCGCCGTCGCGCTTGGCCAGGGTGGTGAGCTGAGTCGGATCAGCGCTCGAGACCTCCGGCTCGGTCATCGAGAAACACGAGCGGATCTTCCCCTCGAGCAGCGGCTGCAGGAACTTCTTCTTCTGCTTCTCGTCGCCGAACTCCGCCAGGATCTCCATGTTGCCGGTGTCGGGCGCGGCACAGTTGAAGATGCGCGAGGCGATGCCGACGCGGCCCATGATCTCCGCGAGCGGCGCGTACTCGAGGTTCGTGAGTCCCGCGCCGTACTCCTGATCGGGCAGGAACAGATTCCAGAGGCCGTTCTTGCGCGCCTTCTTCTTCAGCTCCTCGACGATCTCGGGGTGGTGGTGCGGGTTCCCCGACGCCTCGATCTGCTCCGCCGCGACGCGCTCCGCGGGGTAGACGAACTCCTCCATGAAGCGCTCGAGCTGGCTCTGGATCTGCTTGACCTTGTCGCTCGGTTCGAAGTCCATTCTTGCTCCTGTTCGGCCCGCGGGCGGCCGCGGGCCTAGAGCTTCGCTCGCCTGCGGCTCGCTGCGCGCTGCGCTTTCGGGTCTCGGTTCGTTCTTCTGCTCCGTCGAGCCGATCCTATCAGGCCCCTCGATCGCCCGTGTACTTCGCGGGGCGCTTCTCCAGAAACGCCGCTCCCGGCGGGGACCGGCGCGTGGGCGGCCACGCGCCACCCGCATTCGCTCGGCTTCGCCTCGCTGCTCGGCGCGTGCGCACCGAGATACTCAATCGCCCGTGTACTTCGCGGGGCGCTTCTCCAGGAACGCCTTCACACCTTCGCGAAAGTCGCCGCTCTGCGAGGCGAGGATCTGGTTTCGGTCCTCCATCGCGATCGCGGCCTCGAGGGTCGGCGCGTCGATGCTCCAGTTGAGACAGTCCTTGGTGAGGCGCACGCCCACGGGGGAGTTGCGCAGGATGTTCGCGGCCATCTCGCGGCCCGCCCTCTCGAGCTCCGCGTCGGGAACGACGCGCGAGACGAGCCCCGTGGCGAGCGCCCGCGGCGCCTCGATGAAGCCGCCGGTGAGCAGCAGCTCCGACGCGACGGAAGCGCCGACGATGCGCGGCAGGAAATACGACGCGCCGATGTCGCAGGCGCCGAGCCCGATGCGGATGAAGGCGGCGTTCATGCGCGCCGATTCACCGGCGATCCGGATGTCCGACGCGAGCGCGAGCGCGAAGCCGCCGCCCGACGCCGCGCCGTGCACCAGCGCGATGAACGGCTGCGAGACGCGGCGCATTTTGATCACGAGCTCCGCGATCTTGTGTTGGCCGCGCAGACTCGCCGAGACACTCGGCCGCAAGGTCGCCGACCCGCCCGACTGCGCCTTCAGGTCGAGCCCGGCGCAGAACCCGCGCCCCGCCCCGCGCAGCAGCACCACGCGCGCCTCGGTATCGTCGTGCAGTCGGTCCAGGAACAGGTGCAGCTCGTCGACGAGCTGCGGGCTCATCGCGTTCAGCACCTCGGGGCGATTCAGGGTGCAGAACACCAACCCGCCCTCTCGCGCTACCACCAGTGTCTCGTACTCATCGACTTCGCTCGGCGTCGCCTCGCCGCGCGCTCCGCTTGCGGACGCGGCTCGGGGCGGCCCTCGCCGCGCCCCCGTTCGAGCCTCGGCGTCTCGTTCTTCATCACTCACGACTCACTCCTTCTGGTTCAGGCTCGGTCGAAGAGGACGCCGGGGTTCAACACCCAGCCCGGGTCGAGCTCGCGTTTGGCCGCGCGCAGCGCGCGCGCGAAGAGCTCCGGACGCTCGCGGTCGTAGCCGTCGCGGTGGTCGCGCCCGACGGCGTGGTGGTGCGTGATGGTCGCGCCCTCCGCGCCGAGGATCTCGCTGGCGACGCGCTTGATCTCGCCCCACTGCTCGAGCTCGCTGCCGCGGTTCACGGGCGCGAGCAGCGAGTAGTAGGGCGCAGGACCGTCCGGATACACGTGCGTGAAGCGGCAGGTGAGCGTACCCGCGCCGCAGATGCGTACGAGCGCGTCCCTCACCTCGGTCATCACGCGCTGGTGCAGGCGCTCGAAGCCGTCCCAGGTGATTGCGGTCTCGAAGGTCTCCGCGAGCACGCCGATCGAGACGAGCGCGTCGCGCAGATAGGGCGCGCCGATGAACGAGTTGCGCCACGTGCCCGCGTTGCCTTCGCGCGTGGCCGCGTCGTCGCCGCGCGTGCGAATCGCGTCGTCCGGAACGACGCCGGCGTGGTCGCGGCACAGCTCGACGGCGCGCCGCATCCACGGTTCGAGATCGTGATCCGCCGACTCGAAGCCCAGCACCAGGATCGCCTCGCTACCGTTGCCGCCGGCGGAGGTCGCGGCCTCGCCGGGATCGAGCAGCCGGCAGTTCGCGGGCTCGAGGCCCGACTGAGACAGCGCGCGCACCG
>DATFUE010000076.1:0-4847 GCA_035261165.1 Myxococcota bacterium | reverse complement strand
CGCGCGCGCAGCTCTTCGAGCACGCGGGCCTCGGCGCCCGCGGCGCGCTCGCGGGCGAGCAGAGTGACTCCCTCCCAGCGCTGGAGCTCGTCGGTGGTGTAGCGCTCGCCGCCGGCGGTCGTCTGCTTGCGGCGATATTCGCCCGGGACCAGAGCGAGCCGCGCTTTGGTCACCTCGATCGACCAGCCGAAGACGCGGTTGTAGCGGACCTTCAGCGTGGGAATCCCGGTGCGCGCGCGTTCGCGCGCCTCGAGGCCCGCCAGGAATGCCTCGCCTTCCGCCGACTCGCGCCGGATCCGGTCGAGCTCCGCGTCGACGCCGTCGCACACGTAGCCGGTGTGCGGCTCGCCGCGCGGCGCGGGCGACGGCTCGTCGACCAGCACGCGCGCGAGGTCGACGCAGAGACTCGCGAGCTCGTCCCCGAGCGGTGTCACGCGCGCGACCTCGGCCACGCCGCGCAGACAGGCGCGCAGCTGCGCGAGCTCCCGCGGGCCACCCGTGGGAAGCAGCGCGCGCGTCGCCGCGCGTTCCAGATCTCCCACGCGGCGCAGCGCGTCGCGCAGGGCGGCCCGCCGGCTGTCCGGCTCGAGCCACGCCGCGACCCGATCCTGCCGCGCGGCGATCGCCGTGGGCGAGAGCAACGGCTCGCCGAGCCAGGCCGCGAGCCGACGGCGGCCGAGCGGCGTACGGGTCGCGTCCACAGTGGCGAACAGCGTGCCCTCGCTGCCGCCGTCGCGCAGGTTCTGGAACAGCTCGAGATGGCGGCGCGTGGAGCGGTCGATCAACAAGTGCTCCGTGGCGCGGTAGCGGCGCAGCGCGCCGAGCTGGAGGAGCGATGCGGGCTGGAGCTCCGCGACCGCCGCCACCAGCGCCGCGGCCGCCCGGGCGTCGGTCGAGCGCTCGTCGCGCAGGAGCCCGTGCGGCAGCCATCCGGCCCGCTCCGCGACCGCGCGCGGATCGAAGTCCGCGTCGCCGACGCGGCGCACCGCCGGGCCGGCCGGCAGCTCCTTCTCCGCGTCGCGGGCGAGGATCTCGCGCGGCGCGAGTCGATCCAGCTCGGCCAGGAACAGCTCGCGCGCCTCGATCTCGGTCGCGGCGAACTCGCCGGTCGACAGGTCGAGGTACGCAATTCCGTGTCGCCCGCCGTCCGTGAGCACGGCCGCGAGATAGTTCGCGCCCGCGCCCTCGAGCCGGTCCGCGTTCGCGACCAGGCCGGGAGTCACCACCTCGGTGATCTCGCGCCGCACCAGTCCCTTCGCGCTCTTCGGATCCTCCGTCTGCTCGGCGATCGCGACCGAGAAGCCCGCCGCCAGGCAGCGCCGCACGTAGCCCTCGAGCGCGTGGAACGGCACGCCGCACATCGGCACGGGCGTTGGTGAGTCGCGCTCGCGCGACGTGAGCATCAGGTCGAGCAGCGCCGAGGCGCGCTCCGCGTCGGCTTCGAACAGCTCGTAGAAGTCGCCCATGCGAAAGAAGAGCAGCGCCTCGCCGGCGCGCCGCTTCAGCTCCCGGTACTGGCGCATCATCGGCGTCTCGCTGCGCGGCGGCTCCACGCGCCGAGTCTACCAACGGGGCCGGATTGACGTGCCGGCCCGGGCCGCGGTACAAGCACACGCGTGAGCTCGCTGCGCAGCTACTTCGGCTTTTACTTCTTTTGGCCCGAAATCGGGGCCGAGGGAGCAGGCACGAGCGCGTAGCGCACGAATCGAGCCGAACCGCGGAGCCCCGAGAGATCTCTCGGGGCTTTTTTTTGCCCGATGCCAGGAGGAGAGGCCATGCACTCCGAGAACGCAGAGGTCGCGAGCGCGCTGCCCTCGCCCGCCGCCCTCGCCCAGCGCCTGCCGCGCACCCCCGCGGCGGCCGCCACCGTGGAGCGCGGCCGGAGCGCCTTGCGCGACGCGCTTCACGGCAAGGACCCGCGCTTCGTGGTGATCGTCGGCCCGTGCTCGATCCACGGCGCCGGCGACGCGCTCGACTACGCGCGCCGCCTCGCGCGGCTGGCGCACGAGCTCGGCGACGTGCTCACCCTGGTCATGCGCACCTACTTCGAGAAGCCGCGCAGCGCCCTCGGCTGGAAGGGACTGATCAGCGATCCGCACCTCGACGGGAGCTGTGACCTGGCGCTCGGCGTGGCGCGCGCGCGCGAGATCCTGTGCGCCGTGAACGAGCTCGGCGTCCCGTGCGCGAGCGAGATCCTCGACCCGATCGTGCGCCACTACATCTGCGACCTGCTCGCCTGGGCTTGCATCGGCGCGCGCACGTCGGAGAGTCAGATCCACCGCGAGATGGCGAGCGGTCTGCCGCTGCCGGTCGGGGTCAAGAACCCGACGTCGGGCGAGCTCGCGCCCGCGGTCGACGCGCTCCTGGCCGCGCGCAGCCCCCACCGCCATCTCGGCGTGGGGGCGGACGGCGGCTTCGTGCGCGTCGAGACCAGCGGCAACCCGGACGTCCACCTGGTGCTGCGCGGTGGCGCGCGCGGACCCAATTTCCGGCCCGCCGACGTCGCGCGCGCGGCGCAGCTCGTCGCGCCGTTCGCGCTCGCGCGCCCGATCCTCGTCGACTGCTCGCACGGGAACTCGGGCAAGGATCCCGGGCGGCAACCCGCCGTGCTGCGCGCGCTGCTCGCGCAGTTCGAGGCGCCCGAGACACCGCTGCTGGGAGCGATGCTCGAGAGCCACCTCGAGGCGGGCCGGCAGTCACTCGTTCCCGGCGCGGCGCCCGCCTACGGTGTCTCGCTCACCGACGCCTGCCTGGGTTGGGACGCCACAGAGGCACTGCTGCGCGAAGCGGCCGGGCGATTGCGGTAGCATCGCCGCCATGTCTTCGCGTCCGTTCCGAGTATTGGGCCTGCAACAGATCGCGGTCGGGTCCACCGACAAGGCGGCGCTGCGCCGACTGTGGATCGACTTGCTCGGACTCACGCCGTCGGGCACGTACAAGAGCGAGAGCGAGAACGTCGACGAAGACATCGCGCGCGCGGGCTCGGGGCCGTTCGCCGTCGAGGTCGACCTGATGCAGCCGATCGACGCCGAGAAGCGCCCGCGCGTGCACGACCCCGCCCTGAACCACGTGGGCCTGTGGGTCGACGACCTGCGCGCCGCCGTCGCGTGGCTCGAGAAACAGGGCATGCGCTTCACGCCCGGCGGAATCCGCAAAGGCGCCGCCGGCTTCGACGTCTGCTTCATTCATCCGAAGGGCAGCCCCGAATCTCCGGCGTCCGGCGAGGGCGTCCTGATCGAGCTCGTTCAGGCTCCGCCCGAGGTGATCGCCGCGTTCAAGGCGCACTGAGCTCCTGCCGAACCTTCTGCGATAGCCAGCGGAAGGAGCTCTGAGTTGCGGGTCGCGTCGCTCATCGGTGTATGGCTGGCCGGCGCCAGTCAGGTCGCGCTCGGCGCGACCCTGTTCAGCGCGAGCCAGGGCGTCGATGCACCGAGCTGCGGTCCGGCGAAGAGCCCGTGCCGCTCGATCTCGCAGGCGATCGCGAACGCCGCGGCCGGCGACACGATCATCGTCGGCCCCGGCTACTACGGCGACCTCGACGGCGACGGAGTCTTCGGCGAGACGGGTGAAGAGACGGCCGAGATCGGATCCGGCTGTGACTGCGTCGTGAAGATCGACAAGCGACTCGGCGTGCGCTCGCGCGACGGCGCGACCGCGACCGTGATCGACGCGGCCGGGCTGGTGATCTCGGCGGTCTCGATCCTCGGCAGCGGAGCCGCGAGCGCGAGCCTGGGCGGCGCGAACGCGGGGTTCACGCTGCGCGGCGGCCAGGGCGCCGGCGTGATCGTCGACGCCGCGGCGAGCGGTGTAGGCCTCGCCGGGAACGTCGCGCTGCGCAACGCGGGCGACGGGTTCATCGTGGCGGGAGTCGCGGCACGAGTCACTGGGAATCGCGCGCTCGAGAACGACGGCAGCGGCTTCCAATTCGCCGGCGACGGCGTGATGGCGTCGGGCAACGCCGCGAGCGCGAATGGCGGCGACGGCTTCTTCTGCTTCGCGCTGGGCGGCAGCGTACAGAAGAGCGTCGCCAGCGGGAACGTCGGGTACGGCTTCGAGGCCATCTTTGCCGACTTCGAGTTCCACTCGGTCGCCGCGCTCGGCAACGGGATCGGCGGCGTCTTCTTCGACGCCTCCAGCGGGAGCCTGACGGCCTCGAGCCTGATCGGGAACGGACGCGGGGGCGGGGTGAACTGCGGCGTGGTGAACGACACCGGCGGCGCGATCGTCGCGACCGGCAACTACTGGGGCGCGGCGACCGGACCTGGAGCGGACCCGGCGGACGACGCCTGCGACGGGACCAGCGCCACGACCACGACGGCGCCGTTCGTGAAGACCGAGATCAAGATCCGCCCGAAGCCGCTGCGCTGACGCTCACACGCGAGTGTCTCGGCCCTTCCAGAACGGCTCGCGCAGCACCTTCTTCAGGATCTTCCCCGACGCGTTGCGCGGGATCTCGTCGGCGAAGGACACGGAGCGCGGGATCTTGTAGCCGGCGAGGTGGTCGCGCCCGTAGGCGAGGACCTCCGTCTCGTCGAGTGACACGTCGGGCAGGCGCACGATGATCGCGTGCACGCTCTCGCCCCACTCTTCGTTCGGGATGCCGATCACGGCGACGTCGAGGACCTTCGGATGCGCGTCGAGCACGGCCTCGATCTCGGCGGGATAGATGTTCACCCCGCCCGAGATGATCATGTCCTTCTTGCGGTCGCAGATGTAGTAGAAGCCTTCCTCGTCGAAGTACGCGACGTCGCCGACGGTGTGGTAGTCGCCGCGCCTGTCCTCCTCGAACTTCTCGCGCGCCTTGTGATACGTGTCGAAGACCCCGGGGCTGCGCACCGCGAGCTCGC
>DATFUE010000075.1:0-5165 GCA_035261165.1 Myxococcota bacterium | reverse complement strand
TACTGCGTCACCTGCCACGGCCCGACGGGCTTGGGCGATGGTCCGGTCGGCAAGACGCTGAATCCGCCGCCGCGCAACTTCCAGGAAGGGAAGTTCAAGTACGGCGATACGCCGCGCGACCACTTCAACATCATCACGAATGGCGCCGCATCGAAGGGCGGCTCGCCGCTGATGGCGCCCTGGGGCGCGGTGATTCCCGAGGCCGACCGCTGGGCGCTCGTGAAGTTCGTGATGACCTTGAAGAAGAAGTAACGACCAGAGCGAGGACCGACTTCACCCCGCCGTCGCCGACAGACCGGCGACGGCGGGGTACTTTTCTGCGCGTGACGAAGCCCCGCCGACCCGCCCGCCGCAAGGTGTCGAAGCGCGCGCCCAAGGCCGAGCCGGCCGCCGAGCCCGCGGCGGAGCCCACCCCTGAACCCGCCGCCAAGCCCACGCCCAGGCCCGCGAAGCACCTGCCCGTGCCGGCCGGGAGCTCGGGGCTCGACAGCGTCCCCCGCGACGCGCTCGCCCGCTACTTCTCGGAGGTCGGCAAATACCCGCTGCTGACGCGCGAGGAGGAGCTGGAGCTCGCGCAGCGCGTGCACGGCTCCAAGGACCCCGAAGCCGCGCAGAAGCTCGTGCTCTCGAACCTGCGGCTGGTGGTGAAGATCGCGCTCGAGTACCGCCGCGTGTGGACCAATCTCCTGGATCTGATCCAGGAGGGGAACGTCGGCCTGCTGCAGGGCGTGCGCCGCTTCGATCCGAACCGCGGGGTGAAGCTCTCCTCGTACGCGTCGTACTGGATTCGCGCGTACATCCTGAAATACCTGATCGACAACATCCGCATGGTGCGCGTCGGCTCGAGCCGCGCGGAGCGGAAGCTCTTCTTCCAGCTCTCGCGCGCGAAGCGCGAGCTCGCGCGCGACGGGCTCGAGGCGACGCCGAAGCTGCTCGCGGAGAAGCTCGGCGTGAAGGAGCCGGAGGTCGTCGACCTGCAGCACCGACTGTCGCAGGGGGACCTTTCGATGGACGCGCCCGCGCGCCGCGACGAGCCTGCCGGCGCGACCTTCGGTGACTCGGTTCTGGGCGACGACGCCCGCGACGTGGATCCGGTCGCGGATCACGACATGCGCCGCACCTTCCGCGAGCACGTGGAGCGCTTCTCCGTCGATCTGGATCCCCGCGAGCAGGCGATCCTGCGCCAGCGCATCCTCGCCGACGACCCGCGCACCTTGCAGGAGATCGGCGACGACTTCGGACTGACCCGCGAGCGGGTCCGCCAGATCGAGAAGAAGCTGGTGGACAACCTGCGCGAGTATCTGAAGGAGAATCTCGTCGACTTCGACTACTACGCGCCGGAGGGATGAGCGCGCGGCCGCCCGCGCGCGGTAACCCGCTCGGACTACGGACTGCCGCCGAACCAGGTGGAGTGGAAGAAGCGGATGGCGGTTGCGGCGGCGAGCCCGACGATGACTGCGATCGGAGACAGTTCGCGAAGGCCCTTGAGTGTCTCGCGCCCTGTGAACGGGAAGAACGGAGTGTTCGCGACGAACCGTTCGTAGCCGGCGGGGACGCCGGTTTGGATCTTGCGGTGGTCCTGGTGGGCGGCGGCGGCGAGCGCGAATGCGGCGAAGCCGCCGAAGAAGGCGACGTCTCCGGCCCAGCCGTTCGGAAGCAAGTGGAAGAGAGCGAACACGACGAAGGCCATCACGAGTGGATGGCGGGTGATTCGCTGTACACCATGCGGTGTGAGGCTTGCGGGCGCCATGCCCGCGGGGCTCGGCTGCAGGAAGCTCGACGCCAGCAGCACGAACGCGACGCCCATGCCGGCGTATACGGTCCACTTGAGCGCGGGCCCGCGGGGCAGTACCCAGAGCGCGGGGCCGGCGTGCTTGGTCACGAAGTAGAAGCGGATCAGGGGCACGAAGATCACGAGCGCGATCGCCGAGTACAGCGCGAGAAACGGCACGGAGCCGAGCGCCGCCACCAGTCGCGGCCGAACGGCCGTGCTCGAGAGCCCGACGTGCGTCGCGCTGAAGGCGAGCCAGAGCAACAGGATGCCGAGCACTGGGTCCATCGCCCGATCCTCCGCAGACGGATCTTACTCAGCGGGGGGGCGCCGCGGCGAGCGGATCCTCCGGGAAGCGCGAGCGCACGTCGTCCTGGAGCGAGCGCTCGAGCCCGGCGGCGTCCCAGCCGGTCTCGCCACGCAGCGCGGCCTGCCAGGGCTCTCCGCCCGCGCAGCGGGCGAGAAAGCCTGCGATCGCGCGCGGCCGCGCCGCGCCGATGTGCTCGATCGCCGCGCGCGACTCGAGATATGCGAGCAGGGCGCGCGAGCCCTGCACGTTCGAGAAGCCCTGCACGAGCGACGCCAGCGGAATCCAGGTTCCCTCGCGCAGTGAGTCGAGCAGGCGCCGCCACTCCTCGCCCGAGAGCTGCGGCCGGCCGCGCGCGCGCTCCTCCTCGCCGTCGGCGATGCCCTCGTTCAGGAAGAACGGCTGGTGCGAGCCCACGGCGTCCCTGAACAGCGCGTGCACGTACTCGTGCACCACCAGCGCGTAGAGCTCGTTGCGCGGCCGGCGCGCGGACACGACGTGGATCGCGCCGTCGTAGAAGCCGACGGTTGCGAAGCCGAAGCGGTGCCGGTACGCCTCGAGATAGTGTGCGCGCGTGTACAGACGCACCTCGAGCGGCTCGCGCAGCTCGCGGCCGAGCGTGCGCAGCATCGCGAGGCGCGCTTGCTCGAGCACTTCCAGCACCTGCTCGCCGTAGGCGCGGCCCGCGAACTGGTGGTCGTAGCTGACACGAAAGTGTGTCGAATCCGCGGAGCGCGTCTGCCAGGTCTCGCCGTCCTTCGCCTTGGCGAAGGCGAGCTCCTCGCCGATCTCCGCGAGCTCGCGCTCCGCCGCGTCGCGCCACGCCTTCGGCAGGCGCGAGGCCGTCGAGAGCACGGCGGCGAGCGCCTCGCGCGCGGGCTCGTAGCGCCCGCGGTGGCGCTCGATCTGCGCGAGCAGCAGCGCCGCCTCGGGCCGCGCGGGGTGGTCGCGCTGCAGACGGCGCAGCGAACGCAGCGCGAGCTCCAGGTTCCCGCGCTGCGCGTCCGCGCGGGCGCTGCGCACCTCGGACAGATAGCGATCGTCGTCGTCGCCCGAGCGCGTGCCCTTGGGCAGCGGCTCGCCGGTCCACTTCCGGTCCCAGCGGATCGCGATCTCGTCGGGAGTCACTCGCTCGGCGCTGTCGGACGGGCCGGCCTCGCGATCCGTGAGCCAGGTGCGGCCGCCCGGGTCGATCCACACCGAGACCTCGCTCGGCAAGAGCACGGCCACGCAAAGGAGCAGAAGCGCCAGTCCTGCGTAGCGGAGGAACTGCGGGGTCACTCCCTATTTTCGGGTGTGCTCTCCGCGCGCTGAAGGCGGCGCGTCCTTGCGCCGCAGCTGGCCGACGACGTGCGCGAGCTCCGGCCCGATCAAGCGCTCCATGCCCAGGCGCACCGCTCCGGAAGAGCCCGGCAGGACGAACACGACCTTGGCGCCGCTCGTGCCCGCGAGCGCACGGGACAGCAGCGCCGCGGCGCCGATCTCCTGGAACGAGAGCGCGCGGAAGATCTCGCCGAAGCCCGCGAGCGGCTTCTCGAGCAGCGGCGTGACCGCCTCCGGCGTGACGTCGCGTGGCGAGACACCCGTGCCGCCGGTGGCGATCACCACGTCGACGTCGTCCCGCGCCAGCGAGCGCAGCACCGCCAGGCGAATCACCTCCAGATCGTCCGGCACGATCGCGTGTTCCACCGTTTGGTGTCCCCGCGCGGCGAGCAGCTCGCGGATCAGCTTGCCGGACGTGTCGTCCGCGAGCGTGCGCGTGTCACTGACGGTGAGCACCGCGCAGCCGACGCCGGCCGGGGCGTAGGCGCGGTGCGCCGACGGCGCGTCGCCGCTCACGGATTCTCCTCGACCCAGTACGAGCCGCTGGTGGCGAACTCCTTCTTCCAGATCGGCACCGTCGCCTTCAGGCGGTCGATCGCGAAACGACACGCCTCGAACGCCTCGGCGCGGTGCGGCGCGGCGGCCGCGATCATCACCGCGGCGTCGCCGATCGCGAGTCGGCCCACGCGGTGGGAGATCGCGATGCGCACGTGCGGCCAGCGCTCGTGCACGGCGTCGACGATCTTGCGCATCTCCTTCTCGGCCATCGGCGCGTAGGCCTCGTATTCGAGGTGATCGATCGCCTCGCCGCGCGCGTTGTTGCGCACGATGCCGGTGAACGTGACCGCGCCGCCCATCTCGGGGCCGCCCACCTCGCGCAGCAGCGCGTCGAGAGACAGCGGCGCGGCGTCGATCCACTCGCGCTCGGCGCCGCCGGAAACCGGCGGCAGGAGCGCTACCTCGTCGCCGTCGCGCAGCACCGCCGACGGCGCCGCGCGCTCTTCATTGCGCGCGACGAGCAGTCTGCCGCGATGACCCACGAACACGCGGTGCTTGGCCTCGAGCTGCGCGAGCAAGTCGGCAACCGTCGCAGAATCGCGCAGCTCAAGCTCGAGTGACTTCTCGCCGACCGCTTCTCGCAGGGCCGCGAACAGGAGCACTCGGACGCGCATGCCGGCAAGGCTAGGAGATGGGTCCGACGAGATCAACGTGAGCTCCGCCCGCGGCGTGCGCCCCGAAGCCGTGCGCCGCGCGCTCGACATCGTGCGCCCCGGCCTGGTCTCCGACGGCGGCAACGCCGAGCTCGTCTCGGTGAGCGAGGACGGCGTGGTGCGCCTGGCGCTTCAGGGCGCCTGCGCGCGCTGCCCCGCCCGCGAGATGACTCGCCGGCTCGTGCTCGAGCCCGCGCTCCGCGCCCGCGTCCCAGGCGTGACCGTAGTACTGGTGACGTGAGGCAAGCCGCGGAAGCGGCGCGCAGCGAGGCGCAGCCGAGCGGAGTGCGGGTGGCGCGCGGCCGCCCCGCGCGCCCTGCCCCGTTAGGGCCTCGGGGGGTGGGAGTCCTTGGCCGGCGGCATCGGGCGGTCGCTCTTCGACTGTTTCTGCAGGCCCACGCCCATCTCGACGCGGCCCGTGAACACGGCTCCGTCCTCGACGACCAGGCGCGGCGAGTGGATGTTTCCGTCGACGCGCGCGGTCTTGTGCAACACCACCTGTCCCGCCGCGGTGATCTCGCCGTGGACTTCGCCGGAGATGATCACGATCTGT
>DATFUE010000074.1:0-3077 GCA_035261165.1 Myxococcota bacterium | reverse complement strand
CGAGGGGCGGGCGCCGGCGGTGCTGGCCTGGGTGCAGCGCATGCTCTTTCCCCGCGCCGAGAGCGACTTCGAGCAGTGGTCCCAGCTCGCGCCCACGCTCACCCCGCTCTTGGAGCGGCAGGTCGGCCGCCTGTTCCTGCCCTGGAGCGTCGCCAACTCCGCCGCGCTGGACGCGGGCGCCGAAGAGTTCACGGTCGAGCTCGGGGGCGAGAAGTGGACGCAGAAGCCGCAGAAGTACCACGCGAAGTCACTCGCCGCACTGCGCGCGAAGTACGCGGCGGCAGCGGACAAGGGCGCGCTCGACGCGCTGCTCGCGAAGACCGGCTGCCTGGCCGCGCTGAAGACTTGACCCGATGAGTGACTCGAAGCGCATCGCGGTCGTCACCGGAACCAGCACGGGCATCGGCTTCGCGACCGCACTGCGGCTCGCGGCGAACGGCTTTCGGGTCTTTGCCGGAATGCGCAACCTGGCCAAGGCCGAGCCGCTGCGCGAGGCCGCGCGCAAGGCGGATGTCTCGGTGGAAGTCATCGAGCTCGACGTGACTTCCGCCGATTCCACGGCGCGCGCGTTCTCGACCGCGGGCGCGCGCGGTCCGATCGAGGTGCTCGTGAACAACGCGGGCGTCGGCGGCGCGACCCCGCTCGAGCTCACCCCGGAGGCCGAGCACCGCCAGATGTTCGAGACCAACTACTTCGGCGCGATCCGCTGCATCCAAGCGGTGCTGCCGGGCATGCGCGAGCGCCGCGGCGGCGCGATCGTCAACGTGACTTCGATCGCGGGACTCATCGCCACCGCGAACCAGGTGCCCTACTCCGCCTCGAAGTTCGCGCTGGAGTGCGCCGGCGAGGCGCTGGCCATCGAGGTGCGGCGCTTCGGCATCCGCGTCGTGAACGTGGAGCCCGGCGTCATCATGACCAGCATCTTCGAGAATTCCGCCGCGACGACGCGCTACGACAAGAACTCACCCTACAAGCAGACGATGCGGCGCAACGGCAAGCTGTTCGCCGCCGGCTTCCGCGCCGCCGCGCAGCCCGAGAGCGTCGCCGAGACGATCCTCGAAGCGATCACGACGCCGACTTACAAGCTGCGCTGGCCCGTAGGCGCGGACGCGGTCGGCCTCGCGAGCGGTCGCGCCAGACTCAGCGACGAGCAATTCGTCGCGCTCGGCGAGGATCTCGAGGACGACGTGTACAACCGCCGCTACCTCGAGTATTTCGGCATCCGGCTCTAGCGGCCGCGGCGGCGCACTCCGCCGCCGGCATCGAGCGGCGCGCGAACCGCCTCGCCGCAGATCACGCCGGGCGCGCAGCCTCCGCCGTCGGGGGGCGGCTCCACGACCGTGAATCCGGTTCTGGTGGCGCAGCCCGAGCCGGGGACGTCGCAGGGATCGCGGGCGAGGCCGGACGGCGCGACGGGATCGCCGAAGCCGAAGCCCCCCGGGCCCGCGGCGACGTCGGTCGTGTCGAAGTGATTCGCGGGCGCGTCGAAGAGCACCGCGTCGTACGGGAGCGGCAACAGCGGAATCTGGTGGTCGTGACCCTTCGCGGCGTAGAGCGGCTCGTGCGGCTTGGCGAGCACGCAGTTGCCCGGATCGGCGGAGAGTGATTTCGGATCGCGAGTCACATGCACCGGGCCGGTCCAGTTGCAGAACATCGCGTAGCGGCCCGCCTTCTCGTTCAGCACGTAGACCTCGGCATCGCCGCCGTCGACGGCGGAGTCGGCGTTGTCGATCTGCAGGGCCGCCGCGCGGGCGCCCTTGCCGCGCGTGTCGATGAGGCGCGCGCGCCCGTCCTGCAGGGTCAGCTTCACGCGACCCGAGGCGTCGCGCTCGAGCAGCAGGGCGGACTGCGGATCGAGCTGCACGTAGATCTGACTCGCGAGGATCCCGAGCCTCGAGTCGGCGCCGGTGCGAATCACCGAGCCGACGACGATCGGGTCGCCGACCGCGAGCGTCGCGGCGTCCGCGGTCGCGTGCCCTTGCAGCGCGATGACCTCGGCGGCCGGCGCCTCCGCGCGCGCGGCGCCGGCCAGCGCGAGGGCGGCGATGAGTCCGAGAATGGCTCGAAGCGACATGGAACCCTCCTGGGTCATGGGAGTCGGAACGTGAGGTAACCGCCGATGATGCTGCGGTCGTAGTCGAACACCGGGACGTTCGACGCGTTGTTCGTGTAGTGCCAGCGCGCCGACGCGATCAGCCAGTCGTAGAAGATCGGGCGCTCGAGGCCGACCTCGGTGTCGACGACGTGGTCGTGGCGGATGTCGCTGGTGGACGGCGGCTCGTTCTCGAACGTCGTGCGGTTCAAGTAGCCGCGATACGTGTAGCCGGCGCCGAGCAGGAGCGAGAACTTGAACGGCAGGTTCGTCTCGCTCTGCAGATATGCGCCCGTGCCGCGGAACGAGTACTCCGTGCCCTGCGCGTGGTAGCGCGTGAACAGCACGGTGCCCGTGAGCTGCGTGTTGATCACGTCGATTGGCAGGCCCTGCTCGAGCCCGACCTGCTCGGCGCGCCCGTCGCGGTTGCGGTCGTCCTTGGTCTGTGACTCGATCAGCGTGTCCCGGCTCGGATTCCACACCGCGCTCCCGTCCGCGTCGAAGTAGTAGTTCGTCCACGAGAAGCGCCCGAAGAGCCGCGTGTACGTGTCGCGCGCCCAGGTGTAGAGCAGCGACGGCGTGGTGCTGACCTCGCTCACGAACGGCTGCGCGTCGACCCAGCCGTAGGCGTAGTCGCCCTGCAGGTTCGCGGTCAGGTTGTCGCTGATGCGCCGACTCACCCAGGCGGTCGCGACCGGGTAGTGATAGTTGAACTCGGACAGCTCGAACTGAGCCGTTCCGGTGTAGGTCAGCATCGCCCCCGCGCCCCAGTCCCTCGTGCGCAGGAACTGCCAGCCGGCGTTCGCCTGCCAGATCGCGCGCCCGTCCGACTTGTCACTGATGTTGCTCGGCAGGTCGACGCCATCGCCCCGGAGCACCACGTTGCTGTCGCCCTCGACGCCGACGGTGAGCTCGGCCCAATAGTCTCTCGGGCGCGTGCGCGCCCAGCGGTCGAGGCGATTGCGCGCGGCGCTGCCCCAGCGGC
>DATFUE010000073.1:0-4036 GCA_035261165.1 Myxococcota bacterium | reverse complement strand
TCACCTCGGCGACGCGCTTCTTCTCCGCCAGCGAGACGGTCTTCTCGTCGACGAGCAGCAGAGTCTCGCGGAACGTCACCGCGCCCGCGTTCTCCATCGCGCCGAACTCGAAGTCCGGAACCGCGATCAGGTCGAGCTTGCCGTACGGGTAGGGCAGGCCGAAGTAGGCCTCGAGCCGGGAGAGCGCCTCGACCGCGCACTCTAGCGCGAAGCCGGCGAGCTTCTTCTTGCCCGGGACGCACCAGACACGAATCGGTGTCGCGCCCGCGCGAGCGGGCCGCGAAGACTCCAGCTCGCCGACCACCAGCGCCACCAGGTAAGTCGACAGCGGCGGTGTCTCGGCGAAGTTATAAGTCACGCGCGGGCCGCGGCGGGAGCTCGAGACGATCGCGCCGTTCGAGACGGCGCGGTTGCGGCTGGGCGTCGTCACGTGCACGCGGAAGCGCGCCTTCATCTCGGGCTCGTCGAAGCACGGGAAGAAGCGCCGCGCGTCGGCAGCCTCGAGCTGGGTTGCGGCGTAGCGGCGCCTTCCCGAGCGAGCCAGATACAGGCCGCGGAGATCCTTGCGCAGCGGGCCGGTGTAGCGGATGCGGAGCTCCGCCTTGCCCGCAGCGAGCGGCCGCTCGAGCACGAACGAGAGCGTCTCGCGCTCGGGGATCGGCCGCACCTTGGCGACCTTCACGACCCCGGAGGCGTCCTCGACCTCGCTCGACTCGATCTCGAGGTCGACGGCGTGGAGCTCGATCGCGCGCGTGTCCGCGGCCACCTCGAGCGCGATCGCGAGCTCGCCGCTGAAGCTCGGCTTCGCGGGATCCACGTGCAGGGCGAGGTCGTAGCGTTCCGGCCGGGGCAGCTTGGGTAGGCGCATGCGGCCGCCGATTGTAGGCTGCGGCCCGAAGCGCGGAAACCGCGGAGTTGCGGCGGGAGCAGAAAAAACGCGAGCATGGGGTCGGTGTCCGGGGCGTCGCTGATATCGGTGACCGAGCGTGGGCGCGCCGCGGATGCGCTCGAAGCGGAGCGCTTCGACCTCGCGATCATCGGCGGCGGGATCACCGGCGCGGGCCTGGCGCGCGAGGCCGCGCTGCGCGGTCTCTCGGTCGCCCTCTTCGAGGCCGAGGACTTCGCGTCCGGCACCTCGAGCCGCTCCTCGAAGCTGATTCACGGCGGCCTGCGCTATCTGGCGCTGGGCGACGTGGGGCTGGTGCGGGAGAGCGCCCTCGAGCGCAAGGTGATCCATCGCCTGGCGCCGCACCTGGCCGAGCGACGCTGGATGGTGTTGCCCGTCCGCTCGCGCACGGCGCTCTTGAAGTTCCGCGCCGCGGTCACCGCCTACGAGAAGCTCGGCGCCGTCGAGCGCGACGACGTGCACCAGAACTGGAGCGCGGACGACCTCGAGCGCGAGGAGCCGGCGCTCGACCGCTCGGAGTGGCGCTTCGCCTGCGCGTACCGCGAGTACCTGACCGACGACGCGCGGCTGGTGATCGCGAACCTGCGCGCCGCCGCGGGCCTGGGCGCGCGCCTGCTGAACTGGGCGCCGGTCACGGACATCCAGGTCGAGAACGAGCGAGCCAGCGGCGTCACCGCGCGGTGTCGGCTCACGGGGCGCGAGATCCGCGTGCGCGCATCCTGCGTCGTGAACGCCGCGGGCGCGTGGGTGGAGGCGGTGCGGCGACTCGAGGACCCGGCGGCGCCGAGTCTCCTGCACCTCTCGAAGGGCGTGCACATCGGCATTCCCGCCGCGCGCCTGCCCGTTCGGCACCTGCTCCTGTTGGGCACCGACGACCGGCGCGGCATCTTCGCGCTGCGCCGCGACGAGATCGTGTTCGTCGGGACGACCGACACGACCTACAAGCGCGGCGCGGACCTCTGGCCGCGCGTCTCGCGCGCCGACGTCGAGTATCTGCTCGCGCCGCTCGCGCACTACTTCAGCGACGGAAAGCTCACGCCGGACGACGTGCGCACCGCCTGGGCGGGGCTCCGACCGCTGGTCGCCGAGCCGGGCAAGCCGCCGACGGACATCTCGCGCAGAGACGAGATCCTCGAGGGGCGCGCGGGGGTGGTGACCATCGCAGGCGGGAAGCTCACGGGCTATCGCCCGATGGCGCTGCGCACCCTGCAACACGTGCAGCGCGTGCTCGGCCGGCCGCTGCCGGAAGCGCCCGAGGGGCCGCCGCTTCCGGGCGGCGACTTCGCGGGTGACCTGCACCCGCTCGCGGACGGGATCGCGCGCGAGCACGGAGTCATTCCCGCCTGCGCGCTGCGTCTCGCGCGCCTGTACGGATCCGAAGCGGGTCTCGTGGTGAAGCTCGGGCGCGAGTCACTCGCGCCGGGCGCGCCGGTGATCGCCGGCGAGGTCGACTGGGCCGTGAGTCACGAGGCGGCCGCGACCGTCGAGGACGTCCTCTACCGCCGCACGCGCGCGGCGCTCTTCGAGTCGGAAGCCCGCAATCTGATCGCCGAGCCGATCGCGCAGCGCATGGCGGGGCTGCTCGGCTGGAGCGCAGAGAAGGCGGGCGCGGAGCTCGCGAGCGCGCGCGCCCGGCTGGCGGCCGATCTCGACTTCGCGGACGAGCCGGCGTGAGCGAGATCGCCGAGCGGCTGAGAGCGGCGCTCGGCCCTCGGGTCCACACCGACGCGGAGACACTCGCCGCGCATCGGCGCGACCATTGGGCGCTGGCGCAGATCCACGACTTGCTCGGGCGCGGCGCACCGAACCCCGCCGCCGTCGTGCGACCCGAGAGCGCGGAGGAGGTCGCGACCGTCCTGCGCTTGTGCCGCGACGCGCGCGTGCCGGTGATTCCGTTCGGCGGCGGGTCCGGAGTGTGCGGCGCGGTCGAGGCGCGCCCCGACGCGGTCGTCTTGTCGACGCGCGGGCTCGACGGGCTCGTGTCGCTCGACTCGCGCGATCTGCGCGCGGCCTTCCGCGCCGGCACGATGGGCGGCGAAGCGGAGCGGCGCGTCGAGCGCGACGGGCTGACGCTCGGTCACTGGCCGCAGTCGATCGAGCTCTCCACCGTCGGCGGCTGGGTCGCGACGCGCGCCGCCGGACAGTTTTCGACGAGCTACGGGGCGATCGAGGACCTCGTGCTCGGCCTCGAGGTCGTGCTCCCGGACGGGAAGATCCTGCGCAGCGCAGAGACCCCGCGCGCCGCCGCGGGGCCCGACCTGCGCCAGATCTTCATGGGCAGCGAGGGGACGCTCGGCGTCGTCAGCGAAGTCACGTTCTCGCTGCGCCCGCAGCCGGAGGCGCGGCGGCTCGCGGCGTTCCACTTCACGTCGCTCGACGACGGGCTCGAGGCGCTGCGCCGCTTCATGCGCGTCGGCTGGCGCCCGCCGGTGGTGCGCCTGTACGACGAGCGCGAGTCACGGCGCCAGTTCGCGGCGGAGTGTCCCGAGGGACGCTGTCTGCTGCTCCTCGTGCACGAGGGTCCGAGCGCCGCCGTCGCGGCCGAGGCCGCCGGGGTCGCAGCTCTGTGCAGCGCGGAGCACGGCGAGGCGGCGGACCCGAAAGCGGTGGAGCGCTGGCTCGAGCACCGCAACCAGGTGCCGAGCTTCCGCGAGCTGAACGAGCGAGGGCTCGTGGTCGACACGATCGAGGTCGCGGCGACCTGGGCGCGTGTGCTGCCGCTGTATCACGCGGTGATCGCGTCGCTGCGCGAGCTGCCCGAGGTCGCGCTCGCCAGCGCGCACTCGAGTCACTCGTACCGCTCCGGTACGAACCTGTACTTCACCTTCGCGGCGCGGGTCGAGGACCGGAGCCGGATGCCCGAGGTCTATCGCGAGTGCTGGCGCCGCGCGATGCACGCGACCGCGGCGTCGGGCGGCGGGATCGCGCACCACCACGGCATCGGCCGGATCCGCCGCGAGCACCTGCGCGGCGAGCTCGGCGACGCCGGGATCTCGTTGCTGCGCGCGCTGAAGCGCAGCCTCGACCCGGACGACCTGCTGAACCCCGGGGTGCTCCTGCCGGACCCCGCGCCGAACGCGCCGTGAGCGCGGAGTCACTGCTCGCGCTCGACCTCGGGACCACCAGCGT
>DATFUE010000072.1:0-2488 GCA_035261165.1 Myxococcota bacterium | reverse complement strand
GATCGACGCCGTGCAGCCTCCAGATCGCGAGCATGTTCGCGGTGTTGCCGCCGCCGACCATGACGATGTCCTGCTCCCGGATGCGATCCGCGGGACGCGCCGCCTCGAGGTTGAAGAGCAGCAGATGCGACGGCTCGCAGTCGAGCCCGGCCATCGCCTGATAGAAGGTCAGCCGGTAGGCCTCGCTGTCACCCGACGCGGTGCCGAGGAACAGGATGCGCGGCCGTTTGCGACGCGCGAGCGAGAAGAGGTACTGCGTGAGCGCGGGGTGGTAGAGCTGGCGGCCACCGCAGGCGAGGATGCGTCGCGTCATCGACCCGAACTGGCCTCAGTCGTCGCGCGGGGCGGGTCGGACGCGCTCGACGGCATCTTCGAGCGCTTCACGCGCGCGGTCGAGCGGCGAGGCCGGACGCACGCCGTCGTGCCGCCCGAACCACTCGAGCACCGACGCGCCCCAGGTGAAGCCGCCGCCGAACGCGACGAGCAGTACCTTGTCGCCACGGCGGAGGCGCCCCTGCGACTCGGCCTCGGCGATGGCGATCGGGATCGTTGCGGCAGAGGTGTTCCCGTACCGCTGGAGGTTCACGAACACGCGCTCCATCGGGAAGTGCAGTCGCTTCGCGACGCCCTCGATGATCCGGAGGTTCGCCTGGTGCGGGATCATGATCGCGATGTCGTCGAGGCCGAGACCGGCCTCGCGCAGGGCCTCTTCGGCGGCATCGGCCATCGACTTCACCGCAAGCTTCATCACCGCGCCGCCCTCCATGGTGATGAAGTGCTGGCCCTGCTCGAGGGTCTGCTGCGTCGCGGGCACCTTGGCGCCGCCCGCGCGCACCATGAGCAGCTCGCCCTTCGAGCCGTCGCTGTGCAGCACGACCGACTCGATCCCGACCGACGCGTTCGACGCCTCGACCACGACCGCGCCCGCACCGTCGCCGAAGAGCACGCAGGTGGTGCGGTCCTTGAAGTTCAGGAATCGTGAGAGCGTTTCCGCGCCGATGACCAGCGCGTTCTGCACTGTGCCGGACGAGATCATGCCGCGGGCGATCCCGAGCGCCGTGACGAAGGACGTGCACGCGGCCTCGATGTCGAATGCGCCGGCGCGCGTCGCGCCAAGCTCGTTCTGCACCATGCAGGCCGTCGCCGGGAAGATGTAATCGGGCGAGCACGTGCCCACGATGACCAGCTGCACGTCCTGGGGCCGCATGCGCGCGCGTTCGAGCGCGGCGCGTGCCGCGCGAAGGGACATCGACGACGTGGTCTCACCTTCGGACGCGAAGCGGCGCTCCTTGATCCCGGTGCGCGTGGTGATCCACTCGTCCGTCGTGTCGACCATCTTCTCCATGTCGAAGTTGGTGACCACGCGCGATGGCGCGTAGAAGCCCCACCCGGTGATGACCGCGTTCTTCGCCATCTAGGAGGCGGTGGAGGAGCTCCGGACCCTCTCGGACGTCGCGAAAAGCGCGAGCGCGTCCCCGCTGTACGACCCGAGCAGGTCGTGCGCGTCGAGGACGTCGTCGAGCGTCAGTGGTGGCTTGCGGAGGCGCTTCGGCCCGGAGGTCAGCTGCGTGACGGCGGTGGGCTTGTCGGCGCCGGCGTACACGAGGAGCGTGATCGCGGTCGCGCATTTCGAGCACGCGACGCGCACGACCCAGGCGCCCTCGCGCTTGCCCAGCAGGCTGATCTCCGAGCGGCTGTGGTTCGTGCCGCAGACGCTGCAGTCGTAGTTCTTCGCCTGCTCGCGCAGGAATCGGAGGATGTTCACCGGCTACCGAGCATAGCCGAGGGCACTTCGAGTCCCAGGCGCGATGTGAAGAACGAATACTGGTCCGCGAGATCCTCGACCTGTTTGTCGAGCGGCTTTCCCACCCCGTGTCCGGCGTCTCGCTCGACCCGCAGGAGCACGCAGGCGTCCGGGTCCTGCGCGGTCGCGGCCTGCATCAGCGCGGCCATCTTGCGCGCGTGCATCGGATCGACGCGGCTGTCGCCCTCGGCGGTCGTGAACAGCACCGCTGGGTACCGGAGGTTCGCGCGCACATGGTGGTACGGCGAATACGCGTGCAGCCAGCGGTACTGTTTCGCGTCCTCGGCCGTGCCGTATTCGGCGATCCAGAAGCGCGCGATGAGAAAGTTCTGGTATCGCAGCATGTCGAGGAGCGGGACCGCGCAGTACACCGCGGCGAAGAGCTCAGGCCGCTGCGTGAGCGCTGCGCCAGTGAGCAGCCCGCCGTTCGAGCCCCCGCTGATACCGAGCCGCGTCGCGCTCGTCCAGCCCTGAGCCACGAGCGCCTCTGCCGCGGCGTGGAAGTCGTCGAACACGTTCTGCTTCTTGTCGAGCATGCCCGCCCGGTGCCAGCGCTCGCCGTACTCGCCGCCGCCGCGAAGGTTCGGGAGCGCGAAGAGACCGCCGGCCTCGACCCACGCCGCGACGCCGGGGAAGTACGCCGGCGTGCGGCTGATGTTGAACCCGCCGTACCCCGACAGGATC
>DATFUE010000071.1:0-6283 GCA_035261165.1 Myxococcota bacterium | reverse complement strand
GCGTTCCGGGCGCGCGCACCGGCACCACGTAGGTCTTCGCGAGTTCGTCGACCGAGATGGCGGGTGCTGCGCTCATCGCGGCGCAGGATAGCCCGAGCGGCTCAGCCGTTCTTCGCGGGCAGGCGGCGGCGCGCGAGATCGCTGGACGGCAGGGCGAGCAGCGGCGAGAGCGTGGGCGCGAGCGTGCGGAAGAGCTGCGCCGGGAGCGAGCTGGTGAAGGCGAACGCCGCCGCGTCGGGCCCGTGCACGTACGCCGTGATGACGCCGTAGAAGCGATCGTCGATCGTGAACACGAACGTCGCGCTGCGATTCACCACGCGTGACTCGAGCAGCTTGCCGCCCGGGCCGAACGTCTTGTAGCGGTGATCGCCGGTGCCGGTCTTGCCGCCGACGACCGCGCGCCGCCCGTCGGGCGCGATCAGCGCGCCCTTCGCGCGCACCGCCGTGCCTTGCTCGACCACGCTCACCATGGCCTTGCGCAGCGCGCGCGCGACCTCGACCGGCATGACGCGCGCTCCGTCGGCCTCGTAGGGGCGCAGCACCGTCTCATAGGGCGTGTCCGCCGCGAAGCGCAGCTCTGAGATGCGGTTGGTCGGCTGGCGCACGCCGCCGTTCGCGATGATGCCCGCGAGCTCGGCGAGCGCCGACGGGCGGTCGGCCGCGCTGCCGATCGCCGTCGCCAGCGAAGGCACGAGTGACTCGAACGGGTAGCCGTGCAGCTGCCAGTTGCGGTGGACCTCGAGGAACGCCTCGATCTCGAGCAGGCTGCGGATGCGCCGATCCTGCGCCGCGCGCCGGTGACGGCTGAAGAGCCACTGGTACACCGAGATGCGTTGCTCGGCGCTCGCCTCGAAGACCGCGCGCAGGGTCGCGTCGGGCTGCTCGCCGAGATAGCCGACGAGCCAAAGCTCGAGCGGGTGCACGCCGGCGATGTAGCCCTGATCGGCCGGGCCGTACCTCGCGGGCGAGTACTGGTCGTAGAGGTGCTGGCGCATCGCCGGCTGGAGCTTCGCTTCGGGCAGGTTCTCGCGCAGCGCGGCGTCGAACTCCTCGAAGGAGTCGTCGGGACGCGCGGCGCGGATCGCCATCGCGACACGCCTCGGTGTACGGCGGACGCCGCGCAGCAGGGTGGCGACGATCTCCTTCCGGTTCTGGCCGTGATACTTGCGCCAGAAGCGTTCGAGATAGATCCGGCCCTCGCGGTCCGCGAAGCGGCGCAGATATTCGGCGCGGCGCGGATCCTTCGGGTCGCGCAGGATCGCGGCGCTCGAGCCCGCCGCCTGGAACGTGTAGTAGTTCACGATGTCGCGCATCAGGCGGATGAACACGAGGTTCACCGAACGGGTGAACCCCTCCCGCACGCTCACGATCCGGTAGTCGTCTTCCTTCTCGAAGTTGGCGAAGTGGTGCTCGCCGCCGCCGGTGAAGAACACCTCGCCGGGGCTCGCCGAGTAGCGGCGGTCCAGCGCGTCGTCGAGCAGCACCGAGAGACGCATGCCCGGGTGCGCGATCAGCTCGTCGAGCACGAAGCGAGTGAGTCGATCGCGGGGCTCGGTCTCGATCGCCTTCAGGGTCTGCGAGTGCTCGCCCGCGAAGCGCGTGTGCAGCTCGCCGATGATCTCGAGATAGGTCGCGAGCGTGCGCAGCTTCGCGGTCGAGCCGAGGTCGAGCTTCACGCCCTCGTTCACGTCGAACGGCTGGTCGGTACTGTCGGCCTGCACCAGCAAGTCGTTCGCGCCGGCGCCGCGCTCGTAGAGCGAGAAGCTGTACACGATCTTCGCCGGGTCGCCGGAGTCGAGCATGTGGTGGCCGTAGAGGCCGGCCGCGCGCGCGCGTTCGGGATCGCGCAGCTCGCGCAGCTCGCGAGTCACCGCTTCCTGCACCGACGCGTTCACCGTGCTGGCGACCTCGAGGTCGAGGCGGTCGAGCGCGTAATAGTCGTTCAAGCCGAGCAACGCCACCAGCTTCGCGCGCACGGCGTTCGCCGATTTCCGGTCTTCCGGCGGCGGCCCCAGCGTGTCGGTGCCGCGCTGGCGCAGCTCCAGGTCGGTGGCGAGCGCGGCCTCGCAGAGCTCGGGCGAGATCACGTGCTCGTCGCGCAGGAGACGCAGAAACGTGTCGGTCCGCGCGCGCAGCGCGGTCGGGTCCTGAATCAGGTAGTAGGAAGGGCGGCCGGCCGAGAGCACGAGAGAGAGCGCCTGCTTGTAGGCGCGCGCGCGCGTCTCCATCGGGTGACTCGAGGCCGGGTCGTCGGCTTCGCGCAGCACGCGGTTGATCTCGTCGAAGTCCGCGCCGTACCAGATCGCCAGCGCGTCGCCGATGCCGATCACTTCGCCGTACGGCGGCGCCGCGGCGAGCGGGATCGAGTTCACGTAGTCGACGACGATGCGCCGCCGAGCCGCAGCGGTCTCCTCGCCGTCCAGATAGACGCGCAGGCTCGCCGATGCCATCTGGCGCAGCTTCTCGAGCGGCGACGTCGTCAGTCCGCCGGCCGAGTGACGGAATTTCTCGATCTGGGTCGCGAGCGTGCTGCCGCCCGCGCGCTCCGTGTCGGCGCCCGCGACTTGCAGCGCCTGCGCGAACGCCGCGCGGCCCAGCCGGTCCCACTCGATCGCCGGGTTGCGCTTCGGATAGCGGTCGTCGAGCACCTCGCGGTTCTCGACGAACGCGAGTGAGTCGACCAGCACGCGGGGCAGATCCTCGAAGCGCGGATAGCTGTGCGCCGGGAAGCTGGCCGAGAACAGCGGCGCGCCGGCGCGCCCGCGGATCGAGAGCCCCGCGCGCGTCTTCTCGGGGTACACCGGATTGAGTCCCCAGTCCTCGAGCCCGATCAGTCGCTCGGAGTGGCGCGCCTGGCGCTCGACCCCGAAGCCGGCGGCGGAGAGCCGCGCCACGAAGTCCGGGACGCGCGTGTAGCCGAGGCGCTCGTCGAACGGGCCGCCGGTGGGAAACCGGATGCTCGGGCTGGGCCCGGGCTCGACCACGAAGCGCGCCTCGCGCGCGATGCGGCTCAGCTCGCGCGCCTGGAACGCGGACGTGCGCAGCTCGTGCGCAACCAGCCAAACCGCGAGCGCGACGAGCGCGAGCGCTCCCAAGAGCAGGAACCAGCGAGCGCGCGGCCAGCGCCGGCGCGCCCCAGGCGCACTCCGTCCCTGGGGCAGCGCCGCTTCCGACCTGGGCGACGAGGGGAGGTGAGTGGAGGTCTGCATCGGTTCGCTTCCGGATTCCAGACGAGGGTCTGACACAGAAGAGTGGCGCCCCTCGCCGGCGCGTGGCGCACCCGGATTCGAGCTCATTCGCGCGCCCCGGCCGACGCTGCGTGACACGTTCGTGAGTTGCGCGAAAGCTGCGCGCGCACGCGCCGGCTAAGCTCGCGCACCGTGTTCTCCCGGCGCACCGAGTGGGAGCTCTCGCCGAACGCGCTGACCCGCGCGCTCGCGAGTCGTCGCGCCGCCGGCGGGAGCGTCGTCGATCTCACCATCACCAATCCGACCGCGGTCGGTCTGCGGCATCCGCCGGCGCTCTTCACCGGTCTCGTCGACCCGGCCAGCGCCAGTTACGAGCCGGAGCCCTTCGGTCTCTTCCGTGCCCGCGAAGAGGTTGCAGCTTACTACCGCGCGCGCGGCAGCGCATATGAACCAGGCGCGATCTGGCTGTGCGCGAGCACGAGTGAGGCGTTTCTGCACTTGCTCGCGCTGCTCTGCGATCCGGGAGATGCAGTGTTGGTGCCGCGGCCCGGGTATCCGTTACTCGACTACCTCGCCGCGCTCTCGGGGGTGCGGCTGATTCCCTATCCGCTGCGCTTCGACGGGCGCTGGCAGGTCGATCTGGCGGAGCTGCAAGAGCTCGTGAGGGGTGAACCCCGCGCGCGCGCGATCTTCGCGACCTCGCCGGGGAACCCGACGGGCGCGGTGCTGGGACCCGGGGAGCTCTCGCAGCTCGAGGCGCTGTGCGCGGAGCGCGAGCTCGCGCTGGTGGTGGATGAAGTGTTCGGGGACTACCCGCTCGGCTCCGAGCGCGGGCCGATTCCATCCGCGCTCGGTCCACGCGCCTGCCTGTGCTTCGTTCTCTCGGGGCTCTCGAAGGTCGCCCTGCTGCCGCAGTGGAAGCTCGCCTGGGGGGCGACTTGCGGCCCGCGTCCGCTCGTCGAGCACGCGCTCGAACGGCTGGCGCTCGTCGCGGACACGTTCCTCTCGGTGTCGACCCCTGCGCAGCTCGCGCTGCCGCGCATCTTTGCGGCCGTTCCCGAGCTACAGGCTCGGGTGCGCGCGCGCACGAACGCGAATCTCGCGGCGCTGGCCCGCGCGCTCGCCGGTGGGGCGGCGAGTCTCTGCGCGGGCGAGGGCGGCTGGGCTGCCGTCGTGCGTCTGCCGGCGCTCGCCGGGCTGGACGACGAGGGGTGGGCGCTCGCGCTGCTCGAGCGCACGGGCTTGCTCGTGCATCCGGGCGCGCTCTACGACCTCGACGGGTGTCACTGCGTGGTGTCGCTCTTGCCCGAGCCCGAGACGTTCGCCGCGGGGAGCGCCGCGCTGGCGCGCGAGGTCGCGGGCGCGATCGCGCGCGACTGACTCAGCCCGGTCGCTTGGCGCGCGCGCCGGACTCGTTCGCGGCCGCGCGGAAGATGCCCTTCGACATGGTCGAGGACTCGGCCTCGACGCGCCGCGCATAGACGGTCGAGCGCAGCGCATGAGCCTCGAGATTGTCCGGCTCGGCCTCCGCCGCCCAGTCGACCCAGTGCGAGGCCATGCGCAGGTCACCGGCATCGAGACACTGCGACGCGCGCGCGAGCAAGCGCGAGACGCCGCCGGCGAGCGCGGCGATCTCGCGCGCCTGCTGCAGGCGCGGCGCGGGCTTAAGCTCGCTCGGCACGCCGCTGTACCAGCCCCCCAGACAGCGCACCACGTTGCGCACGATGAACTCCGGCTCGTCGTAGATCGGCTGCAGGTACGGCCGCTCGGCGAGCGCGGCGGGAGGCTTCACCGTCTCGATGATCTCGTACACGTTTGCGCCGCGATTCAAGAGCTCGAGCGTCTGCCGGTAGAGTGACTCGAGGTAGTCCGCGGTGTCGAGCAGCGCCGCGCGCACGCGCTCGGCGCCGAAGATCGGCACGCCGTGACCGGGCAGGAGCACCTGCGCTTCGCGCGCCGCCATGGTGCGCAGCGCCTCCGCCCAGTCACTCGCGTAGCGCTGCACCTTCTGCGGATTGCCCGCGTTGGGCGCGGCCCAGATGAACAGGTCGCCGGTGCACAGCGCGCGCGCGTCGGGGATCCAGATCCAGGTGTGGTCGTCGGTTTCGCCGCGCGCGTGGTGCAGCTCGAGCTCGCGGCCCCCGACGCGCAGGCGCAGCTCGTCGCGGTACGTCGCGGTCGGATAGTCCGGGTTCACCGGCCATTCGAGCGGAATCCCGAACTGGCGCGTGTTGATCGCCGAGTTGTATCCCGCGGTCTCGATGTAGCGGCGCATCCGCGGCGCCACATCGACGTGTCCCACGATCGCCGGCCGCGCCCAGCGCTGCGCCTCCGCCTCGCGCAGGAACGGAGGCAGCCCGTACGCGTGGTCGACGTGCCCGTGCGTGTAGATCGCGGTGTGGACCGGGTCCTTCGCGAAGCGGCGCACCGCCGCGAAGCTGCGATCGTGCTGCGCCGGGTGGAACGAGCCGGTGTCGATCAACACCAGGCCCTCGGCCGTGCGCACCGCGCTCACGTTCACGAACGCCTTGTAGAACGCGACCCCCGGCGCGACCTCCTCGATGCGGTCCAGGAACGCGAAGGGGTGATGCGCTGGATCGCGCATGTCGGCGCGCCCGGAGAGGAGGAGATCGGAGAGCTCCTGCAGCGTCGCCATTGCGCTCCTGCGCGGGTTGAGTGCCTTCGCGCTTACCCTATCATGGGGCTCGACCCCGAGCGGCGGGTGCGGCGATGTGTCGGAGAGTGCGATGAACGTGAGCGTCGAAGAAACGGGGCCCGTCGAACGACGCCTCCACGTCGAAATCCCCACGACGGAGGTCGACGCCGCGTTCGAGTCGTACTTCCACGAGATGCGCCGCACCGCGCACATCAAGGGTTTCCGCCCGGGCAAAGCGCCGCGCGAGGTTCTGGAGAAGTACTTCGGCGAGCGCGCGTCCGGCGAGGTGCTGCAGCGGCTGGTCGAGGAGTCGCTCGGCAAGGCGATCACGGACTCGGACCTCGACGTGCTCGGCGAGCCGCGCCTCCAGCCCGGCGAGCCGCCGAAGCCGGGGACGCGCTTCATGTACGACGCCGAGGTCGACGTGCGGCCGGCGATC
>DATFUE010000070.1:0-3729 GCA_035261165.1 Myxococcota bacterium | reverse complement strand
CACGAGCTCGACCTTCAGCTTGGGCAGGAAGTCGACCACGTACTCGGAGCCCCGGTACAGCTCCGTGTGTCCCTTCTGTTGACCGAAGCCCCGCACCTCGGAGACGGTCATGCCCTCGACGCCGATCTCGTTCAGTGAGTCTTTCAGCTGGTCGAGCTTGAAGGGCCTGATGATCGCCGCGACTCGGACCAAGAGGTTCCTCTCTTTGTGGAGTTGTGGACCTCCCTCGCAAGCCGCGTGCCCAGGCCAACGCGCAGGCGTACGCGTCGGGATCGCGCCCGCGCTCGCGTTTCGTGCAACCGCTGCCCCGACACCGAGCAGCGTCGCGATTTCAGAGGTCGCTTCGACCCTTGTCGATCGCGGCGTCGATCTGCGCGGCGAGCGCGTCGCCGCCGCCGAGCTTCGGCGCAAGCTGGCGACCGAACGACACCTTGTGCGAGGGGCTGGGCCAGCTCGCGGGATTCCAAAGGCTCGCGCGCAGGAAGGCGCGCGCGCAGTGGAAGAAGCAGCGCTCCACCCGCACGCGAATCGCCAGCAGCGCAGGCTGCCCGCGCGCGGACAGGCGCTCGAGCAGCGCGGGGTCCACGGAGAGCTCCGCCCGGCCGCTGACCCGCAGAGTCTCGTCGGTGCCGGGCAAGAGGAAGATCAGCGCCACCTGTGGATTTGCGAGGATGTTCTGCAAACCGAAGAGCAACTTGTTCCCTTTGCGATCCGGCAGCAGCAACGTGCGCGCATCCTCGACGCGGACGAAGCCGGGTCCGTCGCCCTTCGGTGACACCTCGAGCTGGCCGTCGGCGCCCGCGGTCGCGAGCAGACAGAAGGGGGCGCGCGCCACGAACGCCTGCATCTGGTCGTCGAGCGTGGTGAAGACCTTCTGCCGGGCCACGGGGCTCGGCTCGTCGTCGATGATCCGGCGCAGCTCCTCGAGGCTCTCGATGCGATGGGGATCGCTCGGCATGGTCACCCCATCATAGCTCGCTACGCTGTCACGGCATGCCGAGTCGCCGGGGGGAGTCGATGGCCGGGGCGCAGATCGTCATCCCGTGTTTCAACGAAGCGCACCGCCTGCCCGCGGACGTGTTTCGCGCCTACTGCGCGCGAGTTCCGGACGTCGACTTCCTGTTCGTCGACGACGGCAGCACGGACCAGACGCTGGCCCGACTTCGCGAGCTGGAGCAGGCGCTGCCGGGTCGCGCGGCGGTGCTCGCGCTCGAGCGCAACGCGGGCAAGGCCGAGGCGGTGCGCCAGGGAATGTGCGCCGCCTTCAAGTCGGGCGCAGAGCTGGTCGGCTACTGGGACGCCGACCTGGCGACGCCGCTCGAGGAGATCGCCCGCTTCCGCGCCGTGCTCGCCACACATTCCGGTGTCGAGCTGGTCCTGGGCGCGCGGGTTCAGCTGCTCGGCCGGTTGGTGCGCCGCAGCCGGGTCCGGCACTATCTCGGCCGGATCTTCGCGACGGGAGTCTCTCTGTTCCTGCGGCTGCCCATTTACGACTCGCAGTGCGGCGCAAAACTCATGCGCAACGACGCCACGTTGGCGCCGCTCTTCGAGGAGCGGTTCTGTGTGAATTGGACCTTCGACGTGGAGCTGCTCGCGCGACTCATTCGGCTGCGCGGACGCTCGGCGGCGTACGACTCCCTGTACGAGCTGCCGCTGGAGCGCTGGGTGGACGTGCCGGGTTCGAAGGTCAAGCCGGGGGATTTCTTCGTCGCCTTTGCCGAGATCGCGCGGCTGTGGCGGCGCTACGGAAGGGGGAGTGAGTGAAGCCTCGCGCGCAAGAAGAGTGGAGCGAGCCGACAGCCGCGCGCGCGCGCGAGCTGCTCGGCGCGATGCTGGGCCGCCGCGTGCTGGTGATCGGCGACTCCGCGCTCGACGCGTACGTGGCCGGCGAGGTCGAGCGCATCTCTCCCGAAGCGCCGGTGCCGGTGCTCGCGGTCGAGCGCGAGGACTATCTGCTCGGCGGCGCCGCCAACGTGGCGAAGTGTCTCGTCGCGCTCGGCGCGCGCACCACCCTGTGCACGGTCGTCGGCGACGACGCCGACGGCGAGCTGTTCCGGAACGAGGCCGAGGGCATCGGCATTCCGCGCGCCGGCATCCTGGTCGATCGCAGCCGGCGCACGACGCGCAAGACGCGCATCGTCGCGCGCCAACAGCAGGTGATTCGGCTCGACCGCGAGACCATCGGGCCGCTCTCCCCGGCGCTCGAGAAGCGACTCTGCGCGGCGGTGGCGCGCGCGGTGAAGCGCGCCGACGCCGTCGTGCTCTCCGACTACTCGAAAGGCGTGCTCTCGGCGGCCGTGTGCCGCGCGGTGTTCGCGGCGGCCGGCGCGCGGCCGGTGCTCGTCGATCCCAAGAATCTCCCGTGGAAGGCGTTCGGCGGCGCCACGATCCTGAAGCCGAACTTGCGCGCGGCGGAGGCGTTCGCGCACGCGACGATCGAGGACGAGGCGAGCGCGAAACGCGTCGCGGCGCGCATCGCCGAGGAGCTCGGCGTCGCGCACGTGCTGCTGACTCGCGGGGCGGAGGGAATGGTGCTCGCGAGCCGCGGCTCGAACGCGACCCTCGGGATCGCCGCGCGCGCAAAGGAGCTCGTGGACGAGACCGGCGCGGGCGACGTGGTGGCGGCCGCGGTGGCGCTCGCGCTCGCCGCGGGCGCCGAGCTCGGCGAGGCGGCCTGGCTCGCCAACGTCGCCGCCGGGGTGAAGGTCGGGAAGTTCGGCGCCGCGACGGTGACCGGGCAGGAGATCGTGACCGAGCTCGGCGGCGGCGAGCCGACCGCGGAGCGAGTCATGACTCGCGAGGACGCCGCGCGGCTCGCCGCAAAGCTGCGCGCGCAGGGCCGCTCACTGGTGTTCACGAACGGCTGCTTCGACATCCTGCACCTCGGACACGTGCGCTATCTCGAGGCGTCGCGAAAGCTCGGGGACGCGCTGGTCGTCGGCGTGAACACGGACGCGTCGGTGCGCAAGCTGAAGGGCCCGGGCCGTCCGCTGCAGAGCGAGCTCGACCGCGCGCAGATCCTGGCGTCACTCTCCTGTGTCGACGCGGTCGTGCTCTTCGCAGAAGACACGCCCCTCGCGCTGATCCGCGCGCTGAAACCCGACGTGCTCACCAAGGGCGCCGACTACAAGACCAAGCGCGCGGTGGTCGGCTGGGACCTGGTGCGCAAGTGGGGCGGCCGGGTCGAGCTCGTCCCGCTGATCGAGGGCCGCTCGACCACCGGCCTCGTGAAACGGGCTCAGACGTAGGCCGCGAGCCTGTCCTCTCTCGGCTTTGACCGGATCTTGTATTTAATCGATCGATCGATTAATTTACGGATATGGCGGGAACGCGCAAACCAAGACGCGGGCGGAAGCTGGGGCGGCGGCCCGGGCGGGGCGCGGACGCGGAGGACGTGAAGCGCGGGCTGGTCGACGCGGCGCGCGAGCTGTTCGCGCGGCGCGGCTTTGGCGAGGTAGGGATTCGCGAGCTCTCACGGGCAGCCGGCGTGACGCCGGGAATGATCTCGTACTACTTCGGCGGCAAGCAGGGCTTGTACGAGGCGATGCTCGCAAGCGTCTTCGAGGGGGTGTTGCTGCGGGTGCGCGAGCTGGCGGCGGAGCCCGCGGAATCCACGGCGCCGTTGGCGGCGTTCATCCGCTTGTACGCCGCGACCTTGAGCGCACAGCCGTGGCTGCCCGCGCTGCTGCTGCGCGAGGTGGTCACGGGTGACCCCGCCGCGCGCGCGCG
>DATFUE010000069.1:0-2086 GCA_035261165.1 Myxococcota bacterium | reverse complement strand
GAGACGCTTTTGCAGAACCTCGAGCGCCGCCTCGACAACACGATCTACCGCTCGGGCTTCGCGAAGTCGCGCTCGCAGGCGCGGCAGCTGGTCGCTCACGGCCACATCACCGTGAACGGCAAGACCACGAAGACGCCGAGCTATCAGATCAAGGCCGGCGATGCACTGGCCGTGAAGGAATCGAGCCGCGGTTCGAACTACTTCAAGGAAGCCGTCGCCTGGGCAAAGACCCAGACCCGGCCGGGCTGGCTCGAGACCGACCCAGAAGCATTCACCGCGCGCGTTCTGGCGCTGCCGACGCGCGACCAGATCGAAGCGCAGGTCAACACCCAGCTCATCGTCGAACACTACTCACGCTAGTCGGCAGGAAGGAACCCACATGACACTCGTGGAACTCGAGTACCCCAAGATCGAGCGCATCGAAGGCGACGACCGCTACGCGAAATTCGCGTGCGAGCCGCTGCCGCCGGGATACGGCACGACGCTCGGCAACTCCATCCGTCGCGTGCTGCTGTCCTCGCTCGAGGGCGCGGCGATCACGTCCGCCCGCGTGCGCGGCGTCGCGCACGAGTTCTCGACCATCCCCGGCGTGAAGGAGGACGTCGTCCAGATCGTCCTCAACCTGAAGAACGTGCGCCTTCGCTCGTTCGCGAACGAGCCGGTCACACTCACGCTCGAGAAGGAAGGCCCCGGCGTCGCCACGGCCGCGGACATCGCGACCACCTCGGAGATCGAGCTGGTCAACCCCGAGGCCGCGATCGCGACGCTCGAGCCCGAGTCATCGCTCTGGATGGAGCTCACGGTCGAGAAGGGCCGCGGCTTCCACTCCGCCGAGCGGCGTGAGGGCCTGCCGATCGGCGTCATCCCGATCGACGCGCTCTTCAGCCCGGTGCGCAAGGTGAACTTCTCTGTCGAGAGCACGCGTGTCGGCCAGGTCACCAACTACGACCGGCTGATCCTCGAGGTCTGGACGGACGGCACGACGACCCCCGATGAGGCGGTCGCGCAGGGGTCCAACATCCTCGTGCAGCAGTTCTCGCTCTTCGCCGGTCTCACGCGCTCCCAGGCCGCGATCGCGCAGCCCGAGCGCACGAACGGCTCGAGCCTGCCGCCGTCGATCGCCGACATGCCGATCGAGGATCTCGATCTGCCGCAGCGCGCGTTCAACTCGCTGAAGCGCCACGGCATCACGAAGGTCGGCCAGCTCCTGCAGACGCCGGACGAGGAGCTCCTCCGCATGCGCAACTTCGGCAAGAAGTCGCTCGACGAGATCAAGGAGCGCCTCGCGCTCCGCGGCCTCATCGAGCTCCCGCCGCGCGACGAGTCCGCGGAGGAAGAGACCACGCCGAGCGAGGGCGACGAAGAGCCCGCGGGGACCGACGAGGCCTAGGTGCCGCACCAGATCCATCAGCGCAAGTTCGGCCGGAAGAGCGACCTCCGTCGCTCGCTCCTGCGTAACTTGACGCTGTCGGTCCTGCGGTACGAGCGCGTGAAGACGACCGAGGCGAAGGCCAAGGAGATCCGCGGGTTCGTCGACCGGATGATCAATCTCGGCAAGGACGGGTCGCTGGAGGCGCGCCGCAAGGCCACTGCCTGGCTGCCCGAGCCGGTCATCGTCGAGAAGCTGTTCAGCGACCTCGCGAAGCGTTACCCCGACCGCTCCTCGGGCTTCCTACGCATCACGCGCCTGGCCCGCCGCGTCGGCGACAACTCAAAGCTCATGCTGGTCGAGCTCATGCCCGGCGTCGACGAGGCCGCGGCCGCTCCGGCGGCTGACGAGAAGCCGCGCCGCCGCCGTCTCTCGCTGCCGCGACGCGGCGGCGGAAACAACCCGAAAGCCACGCCGGCGGAAGAGCCGGCCACGGCGAAGACCGCCGCGAGCACGAGCAAAGTGAAGAAGGCTTCGACCGCGACCCCGAAGAAGAAGGCGCCTGCCCGCGCGACCTCGCGCGGCGCGAAGGCGTCGTCTTCAAAGGAGGCCTAGCGGGCGAGGCAAAGCACTGGAAGGCGCGCGTGGCGTATGACGGGACCGAGTACGCGGGGTTCCAGGTCCAGCCGAACGCGCCGACGGTGCAGGGGGAGCTCG
>DATFUE010000068.1:0-3328 GCA_035261165.1 Myxococcota bacterium | reverse complement strand
CCGCCGCTCTCGTGCTTGGTGGAGTAGAACGGCTCGAAGATCAGCTCGGCCGCATCGTCCGCGACGCCCTCGCCGTCGTCGCTCACCGAGATACGCACGGCGCCGTCCAGCGCGCGTGTCTCGACCTCGACCGAAACGCCGGAGCTGCGTGACTCGAGCGCGTTGCGCAGCAGGTTCACGAACACCTGTTCGATCTCGATGCCGCTGCCGCGCACGCGCGGCAGGCCGGGCTGGGCGTCGAGCCGCAAGCGCGCGCCGTGCTCGCGGGCGTAGGCGTCCACGAGCGCGATCGCGTGCGCCACGAGCTCGTTCACGTCCTGCAGCCGCTGCGCGCCGCGGCCCTGCGCCGCGAAGTCGAGCATGGAGCGCACGATCGCAGCGCAGCGGTGCGCGTGCTCCGCGATGCTCGCCAGCGCGCGCTTGTCGCGTGAGTCCAGGAGGTCCGGCCGCGGGCGCTCGAGCGCGACCTCGGAAGCGAGCAGGATCGCCGCGATCGGACTGTTGATCTCGTGCGCGACCGCGGCCGCAAACGTACCCAGCGCGACGAGTCGATCGTCGCGGCGCAGCTCCGTCTCCGTGGCGGCGCGCTGCGAAACGTCGCGCGAGATGACCGCGAGCCGGATCCGCCCGTCGGCCGCGACGAACGCGCGCGCCACTGACTCGAGGGGACGATACGCTCCCGAGCGCTCGCGCACGCGCAGCGTGAGCTGGCGCGAGACGCCCGGCCGGTCGAACTCGCGCAGGAGGTCGCGCCCCTCGTCGTGATCCGCGGGATGCACGTAGTCGAAGACCGGGCGACCGACCAGCTCCTCCGGGGCGAAGCCGAGCACCGCCTCGAAGCGCGGATTCACCCAGGCAAAGATGCCCTCGACCGTGATCTCGGCGACCAGGTCGTTCACGTTCTCGGCCAGCTCCCGGAAGCGTCGCTCGCTCTCGCGCAGGCGCCGCTCCGTCGCGCGCGCTTCGGTCACATCGCTGCCCGTGGCCACGACGCAGCGCAGGGAGCCATCGGGCTCCTGCAACGCGCGGCTCGACCAGGCCACCAGGCGCAGCTCACCGCGGGCCGTCCGGACCTGCACGTCGCCGGCCGCTTGCTCGGGGCACGCCTCCGCGACCGCGAGGCCCAGCTCGAGCGGTGTGCGGCCGAGCATCTTCGCTGCAGGGATGCCGAGCAGTCCCTCGCAGGCGCGGTTCGCGAGCACGACGCGTCCCGTGCCGTCGAGCACGAACGCCAGTGTGTCGACGGCGTCGAGCAGAACGCCGGCGGTCGCCTCGAAGACGCGCCGCGACCCGAAGTCCTCCGGTGGCATCAGGCGCTCTCGCATGACTGCCAGAAGCGCGCCGCGTCGCGGCCGTAGTCGGGGAAGGCGGCGCAGCGCCGCCCGAGCTGCATGGCCTGACGCTTTTCGCCGTCATAGGGCGGCCAGTACGGCAGCCCGGAGTGACCCGGGTGACCGGTCTTCGCGAACGCGAGCCACGCCTCCTGCACGCGGTGCGCGAGCTTCCGGGCGCCGGGCGCGACGCCGACCACGGGCCGCAGCCACGGCTCGAGGATCGCCCCGAACACGAACGGGAGCTCCATCCCGTGACACGCGCCGATGCGGCCGCCGGCGAGCGGCGGCGCCCAGTTGAAGCGGTACGCGTAGGTCTCGCGCGAGTGAGACGCGTGCAGGTCGAGGAGCCGCGTCGCCGGCCAGGTGAAGACGCGATCGGATTGGAACGCCGACCAGCGCTCGTGCGGCGCCTCGGGGGCGCGCGCGAGCGGCGCGCGTGCGTACGCCGCGAAGGCGCGCTCCACGTGCGCGTCGCCGAGCGAGCGCGCGAAGCGGCGCCGCAGCATGTCCTCGTCCATGCTGCGCGCGCGCAGGTCACCGAGCATGAACAGCTTCCACTCCTCGGCGTTCGTGCCGGCGAGCAGCGCGACTTCGGACGCCGCGCCCCGCGCCAAGGCAGTGAGTGGCGCCTCGGGCAGCACGTCGCCGTCGACGCTCGGCTGGAACGCCAGGCCGCCGAGCTCGCGCGCGAGCGCGGCGCCCGTGTCGGCCTGCGCGCGCAGCAGATCGAGCGGCGGGGCCGCGCGCAGCCGCGCGAGGCTCTCGCCCGCCTTCCCGAGGCGCGCGACGAACTCCTCGGCGACCCGCCGCGCCTGCGCGGGCGACGACACGTTGTGCGCGGCGCCGCTCTGCAGGATCGCGCGCCGGAACAGCCCGCGGGCGCGCGGGCTCGCCAGCAACGCGCCCAGGCTCATCGCGCCCGCCGACTCCCCGAAGACGGTGACGGACGCAGGGTCGCCGCCGAACGCGTCGATGTTGTCGCGCACCCACTCGAGCCCCGCGAGCTGGTCGCGCAAGCCGAGATTCGCGTCCGAGTCACTCCCGTCGGGCAGGACGTCGCGCAGCGCGAGTGAGCCGAGCGCGCCGAGCCGGTAGTTGAGCGTCACCACGACGACGTCGCCGCGCGCCGAGAGCCGCGACCCGCTGTACAGCGGGGTGCTGCCCGAGCCCAGCACGAACGCGCCGCCGTGCACGAACACCAGCACCGCTCGGCGTCGCCGGTCGAGCGCGGGGGTCCACACGTTGAGCGTGAGACAGTCCTCGCTCTGGCCGCCGGTCGCGGCGCCGACCACGCGCGCCACGAGCCAGTTCATCGCGCCCGTCTGGGGCGCGCTCGCGCCGAAGCGAGTCGCCGCCCGCACTTCCCGCCAGGGCGCGACGGGCTGCGGCGCGCGAAAACGCAGCGCGCCGAGCGGCGGCGCCGCATAGGGAATCCCGCGGAACACGAAGCCGCCGCGCGAGCGCGCGCCCTCGAGTCGGCCGCTGCGCGCGTGCGCGAGTTCGCTCACGGGCCCCCGAGGAAGCGCTCGATTTCGGCGGCGACCGCGTCCGGCTGCTCCTGGGGCACCATGTGCCCGGCGGCCTCGACGAGCGCGAGTCGCGCGTGCGGGACCAGCTGCTGCCAGCGGTCCGCGTAGGGCGGCGCGATCAGCTTGTCCGCCTTGCCCCAGACGAGCAAGGTCGGCGCAGTGAGTCGATAGAGTCGCTTCGAGACGCGCCGGTTCGGGATCGGGAACAGGATCTTGCCCGCCGTTCCCAGCCGCCGCGAGTTCTGCACGAGGAACTGTTGCAGCGCCTCCGGATTTCCGAAATCGATTCCGCCCGTCAGGAACTTCTCCCCGTGCTTCGGATCCGCGAACAGCACGCCGGCGAGCTCGAAGGGCAGCATCGAGAAGATGTCGGGGATCGGGAGTGAGTCGATCCAAACCCCGGCGGGCGCGATCAGCACGAGCTTCGCCAGCGCGCGGTTGGCGATGCACGCCATCTCGGCGGCG
>DATFUE010000067.1:0-2502 GCA_035261165.1 Myxococcota bacterium | reverse complement strand
TCGACTTGCGCGCTCTCCACCAGCACGACTTCGCAGGCGCCTCCGCCGCTGTCGCTGCGCGACAAGGAGCTGCGCCACCTCCAGCCGTCCCGGGCGTGCGCCTCGATCAGCCAGCCCTTCACGTGGACCAGGTTGCCGCGGCGCGCGCCGAGCAGGATCGCCCGCGTCGGCTCGTCGAGCGGGACCATGTGCATGTTGGACGCGTGCCGGGTGATCTCGCCCGGCGGGATCTTCGGGCCGCTGCTCGACCACGAGTAGAAGAAGAAGCGGCCGTGCTGGGAGATGTCGAGTGTGTCGAGCACCTCGTTCGACGACATCGGCCCCCAGCCCAGCGCCAGGTCGACCGGCGAGAGGTCGGCCTCGCGATCCCAGCGGTAGTGCTCCGCCGAGAGCACGCGCGCGTCGACCTCGAAGCGCGCCAGCGCGTGCACGTCGTACCCCTCGATCTCCCAGTGCTGCCCATCCTCGACGTTCTCCTGCAGCGGGTCGTTCGGCGCGAGGATTCCGGGCGGCTGAGGGATCGGCCGTCCGCTCCAGAAGCAGTATCCGGCGAAGAGGGCGGCAAAGAGGAGCAGCGCGAGGCGAGCCATATGAGCAATTGTCGGCCCGCGATGGATCCCGATTGAGTGACGGACGCTAGGGCGCCGCCTCTTCGTGCGCGGCCTCTTCGAGTGACATCCCGCGCGTTTCAGGAATCGCGGCCAGGAAGATCAGCGTCGCCGGGACGAAGGTCACGACCGACAACCAGGTGATTGCGGGCACCAGCCCGCCGAGCGGCGCGACGAGAAAAGAGAGCCCGAAGTTCGCGATGAGCCCCGCGCCCGCGACCATCAGCGCGGTGACCCCCGAGAAGGTCGCGCGCAGGGGCGTCGGGAAGAGCTCGCTCGCGAGCAGGCGGTCCGCGACCGAGAAGGCGGCGGTCGCGGCTTGGTTCACGGCGGTGAGTGCCACGAGCTCAGTCACTGCGTCCGGCCCGAGCGGGATCCAGTAGAACGCGATTCCGCTCGCGACCGCCAGCGCCGAGCCCCAGACCGCGGTCGGGCGGCGACCCCAGGTGTTCGCGAGGCGCGCGCCGACGGGGTTCCCGAGCTGACCGATCCCGCCGCCGAGGACGAAGACCAGGCTCGCGGTCGCGGGCGAGAGCGCGAGTGACTTCACCATGTAGTAGAAGGGCCAGTTTGCGGTCGCGAAGAGCGCGATCGGGCGGAGCGCGGCGACGAAGAGGAGCGCGATCGAGCGGCGCCGCCAGGGGCCGAGGAACAGATCGCGGGCGTGAGAGGCCGCGACGTGACCTTCGGCGCGCGCGCGCCTGAAGCGCTCGGTCTCGCCGAGCGCGCGCCGCACGACCTCGACCGCGAGCAAGGGCAGGGCGGCGACGAGCCAGAATCCGCGCCAGCCCCATGGCATGCGCTCACCCAGCGCGGCGAACCCGACCGCGAGGCCTCCGCCCACGGCGCCCGAGAAGCCGAACCACGCCTGGCCCGCCGCGCGCCGTGACTCGGACGCGCGCTCGATCATCACGACCACGATGCCCGTGAACAGCGCGCCCATCAGCGCGCTGACGCCGATCTGTGCCACCGTGTAACTCACGACGCCCGGCGCGAGCGCGGACGCTAGCGAGAGCGCGGGCAGGAGCGCGAAGCAAGCCACCACGAGTCGGCGCCGCCCGTGCCGATCGGCCATGCGCGCGAGCGCAGCCGTGCCGAACGCGCCGAGCGAGACGAAGCCGGCGATCGCCGTGATGCGCGCGTCGTCCAGCCCGAACTCCGCCGCGAGAAACGGCGCCGTCATGGCCGGCAGAGCCTGCAGATACGAGGCATAGACCGTCAGGGCGAGCAGGAGCCGCATCGATCCTCGAGGTTCGCCTCTGGGCGGCGCAGGTCAAGCGTGATCAGCAAGATGCATTTCGTGCGCAGCTCACAGAAGGCGACGATGTGCGATAGTCACCGCTCCATGGCGAAGGCCCCTCGTCTGTCTCTCCTGGCGCTCGCGCTCTGCGTTGCGCTCGCGAGCTCCGCGCTGCTCGTCGCTCCGGCGGAGGCTGCGGCGCCGCGCGCGTTCGTCCAGAAGGGCGATGGCGAGATCGCCTCGGGCGGCAGCGCGAGCGTCGGATTCACGCGGCCCAACAAGTCGGGGAACGCGATCGTCGGCTTCGTGGTGTGGGACAACCCGGGATCGGTGTCGCTGGCGGACAGCAACGGCAACGCGTATCAGACGACGCCGGTCGGTCCCGCGTCCTCCGGCGATGGTTCCCTCCGGACGCAGATCTTCTACGCCCGCGGCATCGCGAGCGGTGCGAACACCGTCACGGCGAGCTTCGCGACTCCGATCACCAGGCACGCTGCGCTGTACATCCACGAATACACCCGGCTCGGCCGGGTCCAGCCGTTCGACGCGGCGACCGGCGCATCCGGAACGGCCGCGGAGCTCGACAGTGGACCCCTCGAGACGAGCAGCTCCACGGAGCTGTTGTTCCTGGGCGCTGCGTCCAACGGTTCGTCC
>DATFUE010000066.1:0-5190 GCA_035261165.1 Myxococcota bacterium | reverse complement strand
CCCGAGCGAGAACATCCACTGATAGGGCCAGGCGCCGTGCGCGCGCTCGTGCGGACTGCCGTGGTGGAGCGGGCCGAGCTCGCCGAGCACGTCCAGCGCGAGCGCCGCGATCTGGTGATTCAGCTCGCAGCCCTGGAGCTTCACGATCAGGCCAGCGACTCCGGGTGACTCGCCGCGGAGCGTGCAGGTGAGCAGGCGCAGCGCGTGGTACTTCATCGCGAGCACCGAGGCCTGCAGTCGCGCCAGGCGGTCGCGCAGCACCGCCGAGTCGATGGCGCGCTCGCCGCCCACGTGCTCGGCCTCCATCAGCGCGACCAGCGACGCGAGCAGTGACTCGGTCTGCCCCGTGCTGCCCAGCATGTTGCGCTCGTGGCGCAGCGTGGTGTTGCCGATCTTCCAGCCCTCGCCGCGGCGCCCGACCAGGCTCGACTTGGGCACGCGCGCGTCCGTGAAGAACACCTCGTTGAACTCCGCGCTCCCGGTCAGCGTGTGCAGCGGCCGCACCTCGATGCCCGGCGTGCTCATCGGGAAGATCAGGTAAGACAGGCCTTCGTGCTTCTTCGCCTCCGGCTCGGTGCGCACCAGCGCGAACATCATGTCCGCCTCGCGCGCGGTCGACGTCCAGATCTTCTGACCGTTGATCACGAACTCGTCGCCCGCGTCACTCGCGCGCGTCGAAAGGCTCGCGAGGTCGCTGCCCGCGCCGGGCTCGCTGTAGCCCTGACACCAGATCAGCTCACCCAGCAGCGTCGGGCCGACGTACTTCAGCTTCTGCTCCTCGCTGCCGTGCTCGAGCAACGTCGGCACGAGCATCGAGGCACCCTGGCCAGCGACGCCGCGCGCCGCGCCGGCGCGCGCGAACTCCTCGTCCAGGATGATCGACTCGACCATGTCGGGCTCGGCCCCGAAGCCGCCGTATTCGCGCGGGATCGTGCGCGCCGCATAGCCGTGCTCGATCAAGGTCTTCTGCCACGCGACGATGCGCTCGCGCGACGCGAGCGCGCCGCGGCCCATCCCGGCGCGCGGCGCGGTGTCGCGCTGCGCGTCGAGAAAGCGGCGCACCTCGGAGCGAAACGCTTCGTATTTCGGCCCGTACTCGAGGTTCATGGGCGCATTGTGCACTGCTCCGTCGCCGTGTCCAACGCCTCCGCTAGTATGGGACGGGATGGACGTCCTCACCGGGATCGCGGTCATCATCGTGTGTCTGGCGCTGTCCGCATTCTTCTCGACGAGCGAGACGGCGCTGCTGCGCATGCGTGAGCACGACGTCGAGGCCGACATCCGCGAGGGGCGGGGCGCGTCGGCGTTCGCGATTCGCGATCTGCTGAACTCGACCTCGCGCATGCTGGTCACGATCCTGCTCGCCAACTGTCTGGTGAACATTCTCGCGCCCAGCGTCGCCACGGCGCTCGCGGTGCACTGGCTCGGCGACCAGAAGGGCATTCTCGTCTCGACCTTCGTGATGACCGTGCTGATCCTGGTGGTCGGCGAGGTGCTGCCCAAGGCTTTCGCTGCGGCACACCCGCGGCGTGTGTCACATGCGGTCGCGCTGCCATTGTATCTCCTGCACAAGGCGCTCTGGCCGGTGCACGTGGCCTTCGATCTCATCATCGAGCCGTTCGTGCGCCTGCTCGCGGGCAGCGCCACCGAGGGCGAGCAGCTCACCACCGTCGAGGACGTGGTGCGGCTGGCGCGCGCCGCGTCGGCAGCGCAGCCGGACGCCCAGCCGCTCGAGATCATCGGCGCGACGGCGGGCGCGGCGGAGATGACCGTGAAGGAGATCATGGTCCCGCGCGCCGAGATCGTGTGTTTCCCGATCGACATCAATCCCGCGGAGCTACTCGTGAAGGTGATGGACGAGCGCTACACGCGCGTGCTGATCTACGAGGGCTCGATCGACGCGATCGTCGGCGTCGTGCACCTGAAGGACCTGGTGAAGCAGCAGAGCGGCGCCGGCAGCGGTGACATTCACCAGATACTGAAGCCCGTGCTGCGCGTGCCCGAGCGCAAGCCGATCCTGCGGCTGCTCGCCGACATGCAGCGCAACTTCGTGCACATGGCGGTGGTGAAGGACGAATTCGGCGTGACGCTCGGGATCGTCACGCAGGAGGACATACTCGAGGAGATCGTCGGCGAGATCCGCGACGAGTTCGACCGCGAGGAGCTGCTCACGATCCGCGAGCTGCCCGACGGCGGCTTCCAGGCGCTCGGCCGCCTGAAGGTCGCGGACTTCAACCGCGAGACCGACTGGGACGTCCCAGCGCAGCGCGGCGACACACTCGCCGGCCTGGTGTGGAACGCGCTCGGTCGCGCGCCGCGCAAGGGCGACCTGGTGCGCGTGCCCGGCTACGAGTTCACCGTCGCCGACATCTCCGGAACGCGGATCACGCAAGTTCGCGTAAAGGAGTGCTCGGAAGAGCCGCTGACCGCGAACACGTAGGCGAGGCGAGGGCCGTCCCGAGCCGAGCGTAGAACAATCAGACTCGCAGCCCGCGCGCTCGCCGGCGCCTCCTCGTGGGTCCCTTCTCGCTCGCGGACTCGCTGCGAAACCCACTCGTCGGCATCCGGCGAGCGCGCAGGCTGCATCTTTCGGATCCCGTGGCGCCGCCCGCGGCGTCCGTCGCCACTTCGGGGGTCCCCCCGAGCACGGGACCCCCCTCAGCCGGCTCCGGCCCCCCCGGGGCTTCCGCTGAGTGAGTGAGTGACTGAGCTGGGCCGTGCGCGGCCGAATGCAGTCAGCCGGATCAGACGTCTTGATCCTCGTCGATGGGCTTCAGCAGGATGGGGGAGGGGGCGTATTCGGGGCCGCCGCTCCAGCCCGGGATGCGCGCGGCTTCGGCGAGCCAGGAGCGCGCGATCGACTCTTCGATGACCACGCTCGAGTTGTCGAACGACTCGAGCAGGTTCTCCCAGAGCGCTCGGCCGCCGCTCTGCCACCAGAGGGGCGCGGGGCACTCGAAGTCGATCGCCAGCTTGACCAGCACGCCGAGAGTCTAGCGAAAAGGCGGCGCTCGATGGCGCAGGCGATCGCGCAGCGTGAGCGCGCAACGCGCAGCGAAGGTGGGTGGCGCGCAGCCCGACATCGGCCCGCGTGCCGATGTCCCGGGGTGGCGCGCCGGGCCCACTCAGTTCAGCATCGCGGCGCGCATGCGACTTCGGAGGCGCGAGACGGCCTTCGAGTGGATCTGACAGACGCGCGATTCGGTGATGCCGAGAATCTGGCCGATTTCTTTCAGATTGAGGTCTTCGTAGTAGTAGAGCGAGATCACCAGCCGCTCCTTCTCGGGCAGGCCGGCGATGCCGTTGGCCAGCGCCTGAGTCAGCTCGCGTTGTTTGAGCTGCGCGAACGGGTCCTCGGCGTTTACGTCCTCGAGGTTGCCGCTGGGCAGCGGCTGATCGTTGTCACTCTGCCCGCGCAGGTCGTCGAGATTCACCATCGAGACACCGCGCGTCTGATTCACGAGCAAGTGGAAGTCGTCCATGCCGAGGCCGAGGCTGGTCGCGACTTCGTCCTCCGTTGCAGGTCGCCCGAGTCTCTGCTCGACGGCGTTGGTCGCCTGCTCGAGCTGGCGGCTCTTCTGGCGCACCGAGCGCGGCACCCAATCCAGGGAGCGGAGCTGGTCCAGGATCGCGCCGCGTATCCGGAACTCGGCGTACGTCTTGAACTTGCAGTCCTTGGTCGGGTCGTACTTGTCGACCGCGTCCATCAGACCGATCACGCCGGTGTTGTGCAGGTCCTCGAGGTCGACGTGCGACGGGAGTCTCACCGCGATGCGACTCACGATGTAACTGATCAAGGAAGTGTGCTCGATGACGATGCGTTCCTTGAGCTCCGGCGGGATGCGACCGTGCCGTTGCCAAGCTTGCCGGATGAGAGACTCCATCCGCTCCATCTCCTCCAGGACCATGTGTGTGGCCAGGCCCATGCGCGAGCACATGTGTGCAAAGGAGGTGCCCGGCGCTCTATCGGCGCGTGTGGGCATGCCCTTGAGCTCCGGACGCGACCGCTCGTGCGCACGCAAATGACCGGAAACAGTGAGGATTGTCGCGTCGCGACGGGCTCCGGTCGGGCCCGGAGGCGGCTGTCCGCGAGGGGCGGCCTACGCGCGTTGGTGTCGGGTCCTTGACGCTATCGATCGGTGCGACCGTTGGGATCCCGTCACCGACGCTCTCAAAGGAATGCGCGATTCAGCCGAAGCACGCGAGATGGTTTTCGACGAAGACGACGACCTCCGCGCCGCTCCGGCGCGCCGTGTCGCGCCTCGTTACATCGTGCGCATCCCTGTCGTGCTGCGCATCGCGAAGACGGAAGTCACTGGCGCAATCGTAGATGTCTCGGACTCCGGCGCGCGCGTGGAGTGCAAGTCGATGCTGCTCGCGCCGGGCAGCTCGGTCGCCCTCGAGCTGCGCTGGCTCAAGACCTCCGAGACGATCGCCATACTCACGAAGTTCGTGCGCGAGACGCCGGCAGGCTGCGCGCTGCGCTTCGTCGATCCCGATCCGTTCCTGCGGGTCTTCGTGAAGCTCGCGCGCGCGCACGGCGCGACCATCTCCGATCGCTTCGAGAAGGTTCTCGCCGAGTCCTGAGGCTTCGCTCGGCTGCGCCTCGCTGCGCGCCTTCGGCTTGCCGAGCTCTGCGGCTAACGTTTCAACGCGGCGAGGAGTTGCTGGCGCACCTCCGGCGAGTGGCCGAGGTCGAGCTCGAGGAGCTGCGCGCTGAGCGCGCGGTACAGCTCGGCGAGGTCGGGCGCTCGGCGGAGCCGTTCCAGGTGATCCGCGACCGTGTCGGGCTCGCCGCGCGAGATCGGGCCGGAGAGCGCTCGCTCGAGCGGCATCGCGCTCGCGTTCGCGGTCGCGCCGGCCAGGAGCGGCGCGAGCGCGGCGCGCGCCTCCGCCTCGGGCAGGCCCGCCAGGGTCCAGGCGCGGCGCGCGGCGAGCAGGAGCGCGATCCCGAAGTTGCTCGCGAACACCGCAGCCGCGTGATAGAGCGCGCGGTCGACGCCGTCGATGCGCAGCGCGCGCGCGCCCAGGCCGTCCGCGAGCGCCTCCAGCTCCGCCGAGAGCGCGGGCGGCCCGGCTATCCCGATCGTGACTCCCGCGAACGCGTTCGCGCCCGAGTCACCGAGCGCGAACGCGCGCAGCGGGTGAAAGCCGCCCGGCAGCGCGTCGCGCGCCGCGGCCGGAGCGAGC
>DATFUE010000065.1:0-3715 GCA_035261165.1 Myxococcota bacterium | reverse complement strand
GCTGGTCGGTCGACGTCACCGCCTACGTGCACACGCGCGCGCGCCGCACCGGGATCGGGCGCGCGCTCCATTCGACTCTGCTCGCACTGCTCCGCCTCCAGGGCTATCACCGTGCCCACGCGGCCATCACCCTGCCCAACGCCGGCAGCGTGGGGCTGCACGAGTCTCTGGGCTTCACGCCGATCGGTGTATACCCCGCGGTTGGCTACAAGTTCGCCGAGTGGCACGACGTCGGCTGGTGGCAGTGCGCCCTGCGGCCGAGCGTCCGGAACCCGGCCGAGCCGATGACGGTCGCGGTCGCGGCGAATCACCACCTCACCCAGTCCCAGTGGAAGATCGTGCTCGAGGACGGCCAGCGGATGCTCGACCGGCGCGCGAGTCACACCTTCTCGAGGCCCACGTAGTTCTCGGCGAAGCCGGTGCTCGCCGCGGCCGAGGTCACGAGATACTCGAGCTGCGCGCGCTGCAGCCGGCGGCGCAGCTCGGCGTCGGGGGTCGCGTCCGGGATCCGGTGCAGGAGCCAGCTCATCCAGCTCGAGAACTCCTGCACGCGCCAGACGCGCCGCAGGCAGTCGGCCGAGTAGGCGTCGAGTCCGCGCGAGTCACGCGCGTGCACTCGCCGGATCAGCGCCTCCGCGAGCAGGCGCGCGTCCGCGACCGCCAGGTTCAGCCCCTTCGCCCCGGTCGGCGGCACGATGTGCGCGGCGTCGCCGGCGAGAAACAGCCGGCCGAACTGCATGGGCTCGACCACGAAGCTGCGCATCTCGGTGACGTTCTTCTCGAGCACCGGCCCTTCGCGCAGCTTCCAGCCGTCCCTGACCGCGAGGCGGAGCTGCAGCTCCTGCCAGATGCGCGCGTCCGGCCAGCTCTCGATCGGATCGTCCGGCTCGGTCTGCAGGTAGAAGCGACTCACCGTCCCACTGCGCAGCATGTGGCCGGCGAAGCCGCGCTCGTGCTGGGCGTAGATGATCTCCTCGGTCGAGGGGGCGACCTGCGCGAGCACTCCCACCCAGGCGAACGGCAGCCGGTGGTCGTACACGCGCAGCACCCCCGAGGGTATCGAGCCACGCGAGACGCCGTGGTAGCCGTCGCAGCCCGCGACCCAGTCGCAGCCGAGTCGCTCCTCGCGTCCGCCCCGCGAGTAGCGGATCTCCGGACGCTCGCCGTCGAGGTCGCGCAACGCCACTTCCTCGACCTCGAACGCGATCGCGCCTCCGCGCTCGATCCAGAGCCGGATCAGGTCCGCGACCAGGTCCTGCTGCGCGTACACCATCATGTGTCGCCCGGCGCACAGCTCGGTGTACGCGATGCGGTGGCGCGCGCCGTCGAAGCGCAGCTCCACGCCGCGGTGCACCTGGCCGCGCGCGCGCAGCCGTTCGGCGAGCCCGTGCCGCTCGAGCAGCGCCACCGTGCCGTGCTCGAGGAGTCCCGCGCGCACGCGCTTCTCGACGTAGTCGCGGCTCTGCCGCTCGAGCACGACCGACTCGACGCCCTGCTCGGCCAGGAGGTGCGCGAGGACCAGGCCGGCGGGCCCCGCGCCGACGATGCCGACACACGTGCGCATCACCGGCGCAGCATACCCCGCGCTAGCGGCGTCCCCGCAGCTCCCGGTGGCGCGCGAGCACGCGGTCCACGAGCTCGCCCGCGGCGCCGAGATAGTGGCTCGCCTCGAGCGCGCTCTCGAGCGCGGCCGGGTCGAGAGCGGCGGCGACCGCGGGGTCGGCCAGGAGGGCCTCGCGCAGCGAGCCCCCGCGCTCGGCCGCGAGGCGGCTCGCCGCCGCCACCTTCTCCTGCGCGGCCAGCCGGCCGAGCAGCGGCGCGAGCGACAGCGCGATGCGCTCGGAGACGATCGCTCCGCGGGTCGTGTCGAGGTTCGCGCGCATCTGCGCCACGTCGATCTCGGCGCCGCGCAGGGCGACTCCGAGCTGCGTCGCAGCGGCGCCCGTGAGTCGGAAGATCTCCGGCAGCGTCTCCCACTCGGCCTGCCAGCCGCCGATCGCGCGCTCGTGCTCCTGCGGCAGCGCGCCGAGGAGCGTCGCGACCAGGCCCGGAACGCGCTTGACGCAGGCGAGCGCCCCGGCCGCGCCGACCGGGTTGCGCTTCTGCGGCAAGGTCGAGGAGCCGCCGCGTCCGGGGGCAGGTGACTCGCGCAGCTCGCCGACTTCGGTCTGCGCGAGCAGCGCGACGTCCAGCGCGACCTTGCCGAGCGCGCCGCAAGTCACTCCGAGCGCACACCCCAGCTCCGCGACGCGCCCGCGCGCGGCGTGCCATGGGACGAGCGGCTCGGCGAGCCCGAGCTCGCGCGCCAGCTCGCGCGCCAGCGCCACGCCGCCGGGCTCGAGCGCCGCGAGGGTGCCGGCCGCGCCGCCGAGCTGAACCGCCAGACCGCGGGCGCGCAGCTCGTCGAGCCGCGCGCCGGCATCGAGCAGCGCGGCGAGCCAACCGGCGACCTTCAGCCCGAAGGTCGTCGGCAGGGCGTGCTGGAGCAGCGTGCGCGCGGCCATCGGCGTGTCGCGGTGCGCGGCGGCGAGCTCCGCGCAGAGGTCGAGGAGTGAGTCCAGGTCGCCGCGAACGGAGTCGAGCGCGCGCCGCGCGAGCAGCGAGAGAGCCGTGTCGATCGCGTCCTGACTGGTCGCCCCGAAGTGCAGCCAGACACTCGCCTCGCGCGGCAGCTCGCGCGAGAGCGCGCGCAGCAGCGGGATCACGGGGTTTCCGGCCGCGACCGCGGCCTCGGCGATGGCGCCCGCGTCGAAGCGCTCCGCGCGGCAGGCCTCCGCGATGGCCTCGGCCGCGCTTGCCGGGAGCTTCGCGGCGCGCGCCTGCACGCGTGCGAGCGCGGCCTCGAAGTCGAGCAACGCCTGCAGCCAGGCCTCGGCCGAGAACGCCTCGCGCAGCGCCGGGGTCGAGAACGCGGGCGCGAAGAGCCCGGCGTCAGACATCGAGGAACGGCGTCTCGCGCTCGCCCTGCAGCACGACGTCGAAGCGCAGCCCCGCGCCGTTCGCGTCGGGCTGCGCGATCAGGCGCGCGCGGAGGCGCGGATCGGCGATCGAGGCGAGCAGCGGATCGCGCGCGTTGGCGGCGGCCTCGTCGGGGAAGTAGATGCGCGTCACCAGGCGGTGCAGCAGGCCGCGCGCGAACAGCGACACATTGATGTGTGGCGCCTGGCGCCGTCCGTCCGCGAGCTTCGCGCCCGGGAGCTTGCGCGCCACCACGAGATACCCGCCCGCGGAGTCGGTCGCCGCGCGGGCGAAAGCGCTCACCCGCCCGTCCGTCTGCCAGAGCTCGAGCAGCGCATCCTCGACCGGCTCGTGCAAGCCGTCGAGCACCCGTCCGCGCAGCTCGAGCGCGCCCGGGCTTCCCGGCTCCGCGAGCCGGCCGTCGCCAGGACCACACAGCGCGCCGTGGAAGAACGGGCCGATCGTCTGCGCGGGAGTCACTCGCGACCTCACGGCGGCCCGCCCGGGGTCGCGTCGCGGCCCCGCAGCACGACGTCGAAGCGGTAGCCGAGCGCCCAGTCGGGTGTGGTCGAGGCGAAGTCGAACGCCGCGATCAGCCGCTCGCGCGCAGCTTCCGGCACGGCGTGGAAGATCGGATCGAGCTCGAGCAGCGGATCGCCCGGGAAATACATCTGCGTGACCAGCCGCGTCGCGAACGCGGGACCGAACACCGAGAAGTGGATGTGCGCCGGCCGCCAGGCGTTCGCATGGTTCTGCC
>DATFUE010000064.1:0-2490 GCA_035261165.1 Myxococcota bacterium | reverse complement strand
AGCCGGCGGGCCTACGCTCCAGCTGCACCGGCGACGGGAGGCCCTACTTCGCCCGCTCGATGTAGCGCGCCTCGGCGGGGTCGACGCGGAGCTTGTCGCCGGACTCGATGAACGGCGGGACCTGGATCGTGACTCCGTTCTCGAGCACGGCCGACTTCTGTGACTTCGCGGCGGTCTGGCCGCGCACGACGGCGTCGGCGGAGCGGACCTTGATCTCGACGACCTTCGGCAGCGTGATTCCGATCGGCACGCCGTCGAGCAGCTCGACCTCGCAGCGCATGCCTTCGGAGAGCCACGGCTTCGCATCGCCGAGCAGCTCGTCGGAGAGCGTGATCTGCTCGTAGCTCTCGATGTCCATGAACACCGCGCCGTCGCCGCTGGCGTAGGTGTAGTCCATCTCCTTCGACTCGATCGCGGCTTCCTCGACCTGGTCGGAGGTGGAGAGCTTCAGCTCGCGCTGGGTCCCGTCGAGGATGCTGCGCAGCTTCACCTGCACGAAGGCGCGGCCCTTGCCCGGAGTGCGGATCTCGTTCTCCATCACGCGGAACGGCCGCCCATCGATCATGACGTTCATACCACGGCGCAACTCATTCGCTTGCATCACGTCTTTCCTGTCTTCGCTCGCCTGCGGCTCGCTGCGCGCGCGCCTTCGCCGCGCTTGCACGCGCGTTCCGGGGCGGCCCGGAAACGCGCTCACCCCTAGACCTGTCTCAAGCGAGCGAGCAGTCGCTCCCAGATGTTTCCGAAGCCGCCGTTCGACATGACGAGGGCGACGTCCTTCCCGGTGCGCTTTCGGATGAGATATTCGATGATCGCGTCGACTTCAGGGAGATAGTGAGCCGATTTGCCTGCCGCGCGCACGCGGTCGATCACGAACTCGGGGCGCATGCGTTCGTCTTCCGCGAGCGCCTCGGCCTTGAACACGCCGGCGAGCAGGACGTCGTCCGCGGCGGCGAGCGCGTCGGCGAAGTCGGTCTCGAAGAAGCGGCGCCGGCTGGTGTTGGTGCGCGGCTCGAAGATCGCGAACAGGCGCCGGTCGGGATAGCGCGAGCGGATCGACGCGATCGTCTCGCGCACCGCCGTGGGGTGGTGCGCGAAGTCGTCGATCACCGCCATGCCGGCGGCCTCGCCGCGCAGCTCCTGGCGGCGCTTCACGCCGCGGAACTCCGTCATCGCACGCGCGGCGCGCTCGGGCTCGAGCCCCAGGCTCGCGCACACGGCGATCGCGCCCAACACGTTCTCGACGTTGTGTCTCCCGAACATCGGCATGCGCACCCGCGCTGCGCGCGCGTCGCGCTTCCAGACGGTGAACTGGGTGCCCTCCGCGTCGAATGCCACGTCGGAGACGCGCCAGATCGCGCCGTCGCGGAAGCCGTAGCCCTCGACGGGGGCCTTCGCTCCGCCGAGCACGGCGCGAACCGTCTCCTGATCCGTGGCCGCGATGATCTTGCCATCGGAGGGGATCTGCGACACGAGCTGCCGGAACGCGTCCTGGATCTGCTCGAGTGACTGGTAGATGTCGGCGTGGTCGAACTCGAGCGACGTGATCAGCGCGGTGCGCGCGTCGTAGTGCAGGAACTTCGCCGTCTTGTCGAAGAACGCGGAGTCGTACTCGTCGCCCTCGATCACGAACTCGGGCCCGGCGCCGAGCCGGAAGCTGCCGCCGAAGTTCTCGAACACGCCGCCGATCAGCGCCGACGGATCGCGCCCCGCGTGCGTCAGCATCCACGCGACGATGCTCGTGGTCGTCGTCTTCCCGTGCGTTCCCGTCACGACGACGCTGTGTTTCCCGCGCAGGAAGAAGTGCTGTACGGCGTCGCAGAAAGAGACGTACGACAGGCCGCCATCGATGGCCGCGCGCGCCTCCGGATTGTCGGGGCGCGCCGCGTTGCCGATCACGACGACGAGGTCCGGATCGCCGCTCGAGATGCGTTCCGGGTTCCAGCCCTTCTGCACCTCGATGCCCGCGGCGCGCAGCTGGTCGCTCATCGGCGGGCACGCGTCGGTGTCGCTGCCGGTGACTCGGAAGCCGCGCTCGGCGAGCATGCAGGCCAGCGAGCCCATGGCCGTGCCGCAGACCGCCACGAAGTGCACGTGGTGGATCGCCTCGATCGGGGGGATGCTACGCGGCAAGGAAGGCCTCCCAGATCAGGTCGTGCACGTGCGGGCGCAGCTCGAACCGGCTTCGCTTCGCGACCAGGTGGATGCGGTTCGCGAGCAGGACGACCGTCATGCCGCGCTCGAGGTCGATCCAGAGGCTCGTGCCGGTGAAGCCGGTGTGGCCGATCGAGCGCTTCGAGAAAAGCGTGCCCGAGGTCGACTGACCTTCGGTCGGGGTGTCCCAGCCGAGCGCCCAGTCACTGCCCGGGGCGATCTCCTGGCGGCGGAAGAACTCGCGCGCGACCTCCGCGGAGAACAGCGCGGAGCGGCCGCGCTCCGCGGCGAGCATCTCCGCCGCGAAGCGCAGCACGTCGGGCGCGGAGCCGAACA
>DATFUE010000063.1:0-4303 GCA_035261165.1 Myxococcota bacterium | reverse complement strand
GCGAGGCGGGCACGTTCGCGCCGAGCGGCGGGAACCGCCAGCCTTGGATCTTCGTCGCGGTCAGCGAGCCGGAACGCCGCGCCTGGGTCGCGGAGCGCTACCGCAACGCGTTTCGCGAGTACATCGCGCCCGCGCTCGAGGCCGCGAAGGACCCGAGTTACCCAGAGGCGGGCCGGCGCAACATGCGCGCCGCGATCCACCTCGCGGAGCACATGCACGAAGTGCCGGTGCACTTGTTCGTCGCGGGCTACAAGCGCCGCGGCGATCCACAGCTCCAGGCTTTGTATCCCTGCGTGCAAAATGTACTTCTCGCCTGCCGGGCCGTCGGGCTGGGCGCCTCACTCACGACCATGCACCGCTCCTTCGGGCGTGAGTGCGACGCTTTTCTCGCCCTGCCGGAAAATTGTCCCAGTGCTGCACTGATTCCGATCGGCTGGCCGGTCGGAAAGCACGGGCGGCCGCCGCGGCGCCCCGTGGACGCATCTCTTCATTGGGAGTCATTCACGAAGCCCCCATAGCCCTCGGCCCGGTTTATGCTGTAGAGGCTGAACCGGGAGGTCCCCGATGACTGCGGGTTCCGTGACTGGCCTCGAGCGCTGGATGGCGCACCGCATCCTCGAGACACACGGTCACCCGCGGATTCGCCTGGTGCTCTGGAACGGCGAGGAGCTGCGCTGCTCCGACGTACCGCCGGTCGGCCGGGTGGTATTTCGCGATCGCAGCCTGATGCTGCATCTCGCAATGCACCCCGACCTCGGACTGGCGAACGCCTACGCCGCCGGACGGCTCGAGATCGAGGGCGATCTGCCCACCGTGCTGAAGCTCGTCCTGGGCCGGCCCGAACGGCGCTCGGCTGCGAAGGTGCTGCGCGACGAGTGGGAGCTGCTGCGCCGGCGCAGCCGGTCACTCTCGAGATCGAAGGCGAACGTCCACCACCACTACGACCTGGGCAACGACTTCTACTCACTCTGGCTCGACGAGCGCATGGCATACACGTGCGCGTACTTTCCGACGCCCACCGCGTCGCTCGAGGAAGCGCAGCTCGCGAAGCTGGAGCACGTCGCCCGCAAGGTCTGGCTGCGCCCGGGCGAGCGCGTGGTCGAAGCGGGCTGCGGCTGGGGCGCGCTCGCGCTGCACATGGCCCGACACCATGGCGTGTACGTCACGGCCTACAACGTCTCGGCGGAGCAGGTCGCGTACGGACGCGAGAGAGCGCGCGCAGAGGGGCTCGAGCAGCGCGTCGAGTTCCGCCTCGCCGACTACCGCGAGATTTCAGGCACGTACGACGCATTCGTGTCGGTGGGCATGCTGGAGCACGTCGGCGACGAGAACTACGGCACGCTCGGGCGCGTGATCGAGCGCTGTCTCGCGCCGCACGGCCGCGGCTTGATTCACTCGATCGGACGCGTACAGCGCCGGCCGATGGACCCGTGGATCGTGCGGAACATCTTCCCGGGCTCCTACTCGCCGACGCTCGAGGAGATGGTCGGGATCCTCTCGCCGTTCGGCTTCGCGGTGATCGACGTCGAGGACTTGCGGCTGCACTACGAGAAGACGCTCGAACACTGGCTCGAGCGTTTCGAGAAACAGGCGGCCGCCGTCGAGAAACGCTTTGGCGCGAAGTTCGTGCGCACCTGGCGCCTGTATCTCGCGGGCTCGATCGCGTCGTTCCACGTCGGCAACCTGCAGCTCTGGCAGCTCGTGTTTCACCGCGGGAACGCGCGCGAGCTGCCCTGGAACCGCGCGCATCTGTACGCGGCCGGGCGCTAGCGTGGATCACTTCGACGTCCTGGTCGTCGGCGGCGGACCCGCCGGCTCCACCTGCGCGTGGCAGCTCGAGCGTCTGGGCCTGCGCGTCGCGCTGCTCGACGCGAAGCCGTTCCCGCGCGACAAGGTGTGCGCGGGCTGGATCACGCCGCAGATCCTCGCCGAGCTCGAGCTCGACGCGCGGGAGTACGCGGAGGGCGCGCGCGTGCTCCAGCCGATCCGCGGCTTCGAAGTGAGTCTCGCCGGCGGGAAGAGCGCGCGCGTCACATACCCCGAGGTCGTGAGCTACGGAATCTTGCGCTGCGAGTTCGACGCCCATCTTCTGGCGCGCTGCGGCGCGAAGCTGTTTCTCGCCGAGCCCCTGCGCGAGCTGACCCGCAGCGGGGACGCTTGGCTCGCGAATGGCAAGTTGCGGGCGCCCGTGCTCGTGGGCGCAGGCGGTCACTTCTGCCCGGTCGCCCGCCAGCTCGGCGGCGTCGCGCGCGCGGCGGAACCGCTGATCGCGGCGCAAGAGGTCGAGTTCGAGCTCGACGCCGAGCAGGCGCGTGCGTGCCCGGTCTCCGGCGAGGTCCCCGAGCTCTTCTTCGAGCGCGACCTGCGCGGCTACGCGTGGCTCGTGCGCAAGGGCCCGATGCTGAACGTCGGCATCGGGCGCCAGGACCCGCACGACCTCGCGGGCCACGCGGCGTGCTTCATCGCGCTCTGTGAGTCACTCGGCAAGCTGCCGCCGCGCACGCCGCCGAAGCGACACGGGCACGCGTACGTCCTCTACGGGCAGACGCGCCGGCCGCTCGCCGGCGAGGGCTTCGTACTGATCGGCGACAGCGCGGGGCTGGCGTGGCCGCAGAGCGGTGAGGGAATCCGACCCGCGGTCGAGTCGGGGCTCCTCGCGGCGCGCGCGATCGCCGCGCGGGATCTCGCGGGCTACGCGCGCTCCATGGCGGCGCGCTTCGGCACGCGCGACGCGAGCCCCGGGCCGGGCCTCTCGGACTTCGTCCCTGAACGCATTCGCCCCTGGCTCGCGGAGAAGCTGCTCGCGAATCAGACCTTCGCGCGCCGCGTCGTCGTCGACGGCTGGTTCCTGCACCGGAACCAGCCTCCACTCTGACTGACTTCGGGCGGCTCTGCCTTGCTGCGCGCGCTTGCAGCGCTTGCGGGCTCGGTTCGGGGGCGGCCCTCGCCTCACCCGTCGGTCGCCCGCCGCACTGTGATCTCCGTGATTTCTGCCGGGGCGAAGAGGCGCATCGGCGGGCCCCAGAAGCCTGTGCCGCGACTCACGTAGAGCTCCGCACCGCCGCGCGCGTAGCGCCCGGCGACGAACGGCACCGCGAGCCGCACCAGGTAGCGGAACGGCCAGATCTGCCCGCCGTGCGTGTGACCCGAGAGCTGCAGGTCTACACCGCTCTGTGACGCCTTCTTGAAGGTGTTCGGGTCGTGCGCGAGCAGCAAGACGGGGAGCCCGGGGTCGCGGCCCGCGAGCGCACGCGGCAGGTCTTCACGCTGGCCGTCGCCGAAGCCGCCGCGGTGGTCGTCGACCCCGGCGAGCGTGAAGGCGGCGCCGCCGCGCCGGATCTCGACGTGGCGGTTGCGCAGCGGCACGAGCCCGAGCCCTTCGATCACGCGCACCCACGAATCCGCGCCGGAGTAGTGATCGTGATTCCCGGTCACGAAGAAGACGCCGTGGCGCGCGCGCAGCTCGCCGAAGGGCGCGACTTCGTCGGCGAGCAGCCGCGCGCTGCCGTCGACGAGATCTCCGGTGACACAGATCAGGTCCGGCGCGAGCGCGTTCACCCGTGAGGTCAGATGGCGCGAGAAACGCCGATCGCGCAGCGGGCCGATGTGGATGTCGCTGATCTGCGCGATGCGGAAGCCGTCCAGCGCGCGCGGCCAGCGCGCGAGCGCGATCTCGAGCTTCACCAGGCGCGGCGGACGCAGCGCCTCCCTCAGCCCGGCCGCGCCCGCGACCGCGACCAGCGCCGCGGACAGCGCGGCCTGCAAGCGCGCGGAGGTCTCGAACGCGGGCATGTCGTTGCCGGCGGCATGGGCGACGCCGCCCGCGATCCAGCGCAGCGCATCGCCGGCGCCGAGCACGAGCAGAAACAGAAACGCGACCCCCATCCAGATCGACGCCGGCCAAGCGACCAGGCGATTCCACGGCGGCGCGACGAGTCGCTCCGCGAACGGCTGCAGCAGGAGACACGCGAAGCCCGAGCCGATCGCCGCCAGCGCGGCCAGGCGAGCCGCGCCCTCCAGATCCGGATCGAACACGAGCCGCTGCGCGATGTAGAAGTGCCCGCCAAAGAGAACGGTGGCGGCGACGACGAGGATCAGCATCCCGGCGAGAACTCGCTTCGCGAGGCTCATGCGCGCGAAGCTACTGAAGCGCGCGCGCGCCGTCCCGCGACGCCGAGCGCGACGAGCCACACGGCGAACGCGGCGCCCGAGAGCCAGAGTCCCGCGCGGCGCAGCAGCGGCGCCTCGAGCTGCGCCGTGACGAGCGCGTCGCCGGCGGGAACCTCGAGCTCGAGCGTGCCCC
>DATFUE010000062.1:0-4582 GCA_035261165.1 Myxococcota bacterium | reverse complement strand
CGGGCTTGCCTTTATCGAAGGTCGTAGCGACGTCGAAGTGACCCGTGCCCTTGCTGTCGCGCTCCTCGCGCACCTTCTGCCCGTTCACGTACTCGACGCGCAGATCGAGCTTGCCGTCGCCGTTCGTGTCCTGCTCCTCGCGCGCGACCTGGCCGTCGGGGCCGAACTCGCCGCGCACCTCGGGCTTGCCGTCGTGATTCACGTCCTCACTGAAGCGCGCCGGCTTGCCGCCGACGAAGTCGGTGACTCGATCCGGCTGGCCGTCCTTGTTCGTGTCTTCCTCGAGCTTCACGGTGACGCCGTTGGGGTCGTTCGTGCGCCAGGTGTCCGGCTTGCCGTCGCCGTTCGTGTCCTTGAGGACGCGCTGCTCCTTGCCGCTGGCGGGATCGAGCACGACCCAGGTGTCGACCTTGCCGTCGTGGTCGGCGTCCTGCTCCTGCTTCTCGAGCCGTCCCTTCGGATCGAAGAAGTTCCACAGGTCGACCTTGCCGTCGCCGTTCTCGTCGAGCTCGACGCGCACCAGGTGGCCCTCGCCGTAGACCTCGAGCCGCTCGGGCTTGCCGTCGCCGTTCGCGTCGACGGTGCGGCGCTGGAGCTCGCCGTGCAGTGACTCGCTGACGGTCTCGAAGCGCCCGTCGTGATCCTCGTCGAGGCTCTCCGAAGTGACTTTGCCCTCGGCGTCGAAGACGTAGATCGCGTCCGGCTTACCGTCGCCGTTGCGGTCCTCCTCCTGGCGCGCCTTCCGGCCGTCGACGTACGTCACGGTCGTATCGGGCTTCCCGTCGAAGTTCGTGTCGGCGACGCTCTTGGTCGGCTTGTCGCCCGAGTAGTCGGTCGTCTGGTCGAGCTTGCCGTCGCCGTTGGTGTCCTGCTCCTCGCGCACGCGCTGGCCGTTTGCGAACGTGCGCACGAGCTGCGGCTTGGTGGCCCCCTTGGCGAAGGTCTCCTCCTTCACCTTCACGCCCTGTGCGTCGTACGTGGCGACGAGGTCGGGCTTGCCGTCGCCGTCGAGATCGCGCGTCTGCTTCGCCTCCTTCCCGTTCTGATAGGTGGAGACGGTGTCGAGCGAGCCGTTGCCGTCGGTGTCGGCCTCGCGACGCAGAATGGTGTCACCCTGGTAGGTGGTGACGACGTCCGGCTGGCCGTCGCCGCTCAGGTCTTCCTCGACGCGCACCTTCACGCCCTTCTCGTAGCGGATGGTCACGTCGAAGCGGCCGTCGCGATTGGTGTCCTGCACCTCGAGGGTCTTGTTGCCGTCGGCGTCGAACTCGGCGCGCACGTCGGTCTTGCCGTCGCCGTTGGTGTCGTCCTCGACGCGGGCCGGCTTGCCGCCCGTGTAAGTCACCCAGCGGTCGATGCGGCCGTCGCCGTTGGTGTCTTCCTCGGAGCGCTTGCGCTCGCCGTTCTCGAAATACACCACGGACTCGGCCTTGCCGTCGCCGTTCTTGTCGTCGCGCTGCACCTTCGGTTTGCCGTTCTCGAGCGCGAGCCAGCTGTCGACCTTGCCGTCGAAGTTCGTGTCGCGCTCCTGCGCGATCTCCTGGCCGGCGACGTCGTAGCGGATCCACAGGTCGATCTTGCCGTCGTGGTTGGTGTCGGCCTCGGCGTGCTCGGGGACGTCGTTCTTGTAGAAGATCGTCTCGTCGAAGACGCCGTCGCCGTTCGTGTCGGTCTTGCGCCGGACCAGGTGCTCGTTCTCGTCGTACTCGAGCACGACCTTGTTCTTGGGCTTCGCCTGCTGCGCGCGCGCCATCTCGGGCGCGAGCCACAGGAGCGCGAGAAACAGGAAGGAGAGTCGCCGCACTTCAGTTCACAGCAGAGGGCACGGTGAACGTTCCCGTCATGCCGTGGCGGGCGAGGCAGCGCACGCGCTCGGGCATCGCCGCGAAGGGCGCCGCGGAGCGCAGCGCATCGACCGCGGTCTGGCCGATCGCCGGATCGCTCGACGATTTGAGCGCGGCGTTCATGACCGAGCCGCTGGCATCGAGCGTGAAGCTGAGCAGGACTTTCTGTCCGCTCGGCGCGTCGTTCGGCAGCATCCAGCGCTGGTACATGCGCGTGCGGATCTGCTCCAGGTAGTTCTGCACCTCGGGGCGCTTCACGCAGTCGTCGAAGTTGCCGCCGCCGTCACCGCCGGTCCCGTTGCCACCGTCGCCGCGCATGAAGCCTTGACCGACGCGCGTGTTCACGTTCGCGAGCGGCGCGCCGTCGGGCGAGCCGAGCACGTCGCGATTGCTCGCGATGCCCTCACGCACCGACGATCCGCTGCCGATCACCGCCGCGCCCGTGCCGACCGTATTGCCCTCGGCGACGACCTGGCGCGGGCCGGCCGATGCGCCCGTCGGGAGCGCCGAATTGGTCTGGCCACGCAGCGCCGGCGCCGCGGCTGCGCCGAGGTCCACCTTCGCGACCTGCGCGGTGGCGACCGAGTCGATCGCGACCGCGCGCTCCGCGACGATCGTCGCGTGCGCGATGTCTTTGGGCGCGACGACGGCGGCCACTTCGTTCATCTGGATCTTCTGCGCCGCGAGCGAGGGCGCGGCGCGCTGGATCACGGTCGGGTTCACGATCTGCGGCGCGACGGCCTGCGCCTGCGGCGCGAAGTCCAGCGAGCGGCGTTCGGCCAACGCCTTCGGCGCCGGCGCGGGCTCTGGCTTGGGCTCCGGCTTCGCCTCGACCTCTTCCACCGGCGGCGGAGGGGGCGGCGCCTGCTCGCGGATGATCTGCACCGGCAGGATCTCTTCGCGAATGGCCGGCGTCATGTACGCAACGATGAGCAGCAGCAACAGCAGCGCCGCGTGAAGCGCCGCGGAGATCGTCCCGGAGCGAAAGCTCTCGCCGCGCGTCCTCGCGACCTCGAGGCTGATCCCGGGGAACGGCTCGCGGCGCCCGGCGGGGGTGCCGGCGCGGAACGCGGCGCCGATGCGACGGGTGCGCATCGGGCTGTGCCCGTGACGGCGGTGGATTCGCAATGGCTGAGTCATGGTTCGAGCGCGCTCCTGGGTTTCGTGGTACTGCCACCTTCCCGGGTGTCGCCGCCACTACGTCGTGTCCCACTCGCGGCTCGCGCTGCATGCTCATGAGGCGGCAAGTTCTTGCCGATGTCTCTCATCGGACTGCGCAGCGTGCCGCTCAAGCGTGCGGCTGCGCATTGGACGCGGACCCGAAAGGGTCGATTCGGCGCGGTCTTCGAGCAGAGGAAGGCGTCCGGATGCTAGTCAAGCGCAGGGTGGGGAGTCAACGCGCGGTCGTGCCGCGCAACCCTGCGAGCCCGCGAGCGATCGGATAGCCTCCGTGCTCCTCGAAAAATGAAGGAACGACCTTGGACCCAGCCACGCAAGCAGCCATGAACGCAGCCGCCGCGCCCGCGACCACCACTTTCGACGCGGCGGCAATCCTCCACCTCCTGCACCAGGGCGGGCTCACCGTCTACCCGCTCGCCGCGTGCTCGGTGATCGCGGTGGCGGTGGTCATCCAGCAGCTCTTGCGGCTGCGCGGTCTGGACCGGCGCAGCCGCGCGCTCACCCGCGCCGTCATCGACGCCGTGGTGAAGCAGGATCTGCTCACCGCCCGCTCGCTGTGTGAGTCCGCGAAGACGCCGCTCGCCGGCGTGTTTCTCGAGGGACTGCGCTGGCGGAACATCGCGCTCGAGGATCTGAACGCCGTGCTCGCGACCTCGCGCAGCGAGGCGATTTCCGAGATGCGGCGCGGGCTGTGGATGCTCGGAACGATCGGCTCGCTCGCGCCGTTCATCGGCTTGTTCGGGACGGTGTGGGGCATCTTGAAGTCGTTCCACGACATGGCGATCCAGGGCTCCGGCGGCTTCGCCATCGTGGCCGCGGGCATTTCGGAGGCACTGGTCGCGACCGCGGCGGGTCTGCTCGTCGCGATCATCGCGCTCGCCGCGTACAACTGGCTGCAGGTGCGCAACGTCTCGATCGCCGGCCTGTTCGCGCGTTCCTGCGAGCGGCTCGTGCAGGCGTTGCTCTACATCGAGTCAGCGGGCCCGACCTTCGAGGACGAGAAGCCGGCGGAGGTTCGGCATGGCCGCCCGCTCCCTGCCTAACGGGGACGACGACGGCAGCGAGGGCATCGTCGCCGAGATCAACATCACCCCGCTCACCGACATCTTCCTCGTCCTCTTGATCATCTTCATGGTCACGACGAGCGTGATCTCGAATCAGGGCAAGGAAGTCGATCTGCCCAACTCGGAAGTCGCGTCGACGACACCGACCGGTGTCAGCGTGACGGTCACCTCGTCGGGCGAGGTCGAGGTCGACGGGAAGGCCGTGAGCGAACGCGATCTCCCGGTCGCCCTGAAGACCGCGCTCGACGCCGCCAAGGAGAAGATCGTGATTCTCCGCGGCGACAAGAAAGTGCTGCTCGGCCAGGCCGTGAACATCCTCGACCTCGCGCAGGAAGCCGGCGCGAAGGGAATCGCGCTCGCGACCAAGCCGCCCGCCCCAGGGTCCAACTAGCTTCGTTCGCCTGCGGCTCCGACCAGCGTAGACTCCGCGCCGGACGGAGAGCGACGTGTCGATCGTGAAGCGGATTCTCTTGTATCTGATGGCGGCGTTCTACG
>DATFUE010000061.1:0-4053 GCA_035261165.1 Myxococcota bacterium | reverse complement strand
AGGGGTGAGCGGGGTCGCGTCCGGGCTCTTCCACGAGGCGCGCCACTCGCAGTGCGGGTCGCCGCGCAACACGCAGCGCACGTGCTCGACCGCGATGTCTTCCAAGCCGTTGGCGGTCAGCTGACCGCGGATGTAGCCACTGGAGAGCAGACAGACCACGTCGGACGGCGAGTCGAATTCGACCAGCTTGATCCGCGCGCTGGTCGGCGTGTCGAACCTGCCCTCCAGCTTGCCCGTGTCGTGCTGCGCGGACCAGAGCGCGAACACGCTCGAGTTCGACTGGAGGCTCGTCAGCAGCAGCTCTCCGTACACTTCGGCGTGTTCGTGCGCGCCGGCCGCGCCGATCGCCTCGATCCCCGCTGCCGGGTCGTTCGACGACATCAGCTGCGCGGTGGCGCGAACCAGCGCGACGAAGTCGTTCTCGGGATACCACGAGGAGATTCGGACGTCGTTGTCGAGATAGTGTGCGAGTTCCGGCGCGAGCAGCTCGAGGGCCGCGTCGCGCCGCTGGCGCAGATACTTCACCGGGCCGAGGAGCACGGATCCCTTGGCGTTACCCACGGCTCACTGCTCGGTCTCGGGGCGCTTCCAGGAGCAGCGCCACACGCACGACTCGTCCGACCACAGCTTGCAGGTCAGCTTCTCGACGTTGACGTCGGAGAAGCCGTTCACCGCGAACGTGCCGCGGTAGTATCCCGTCATCAGCAAGCAGAGCTCGCGCGAGGTCTCGTCGAAGTCCACGAGCTCGAAGCGCATGCGCGTCGTCGACTCGCGCACGCGGCGCATCTCGCCCGTGTCGTGCTGCGTCGACCACATCGCGAACGTGCGGCTCGGCGAGCCGTGGCCGACGAGTAACTCGTGGTAGATCTCCGAGTGTCCGCGCGCCGCCAGCTCGCCCATCAGCTCGAGCGCGCGATCCGGCGAGCCGGAGTAGAGGCGCGAGCCCGCGTCCAACAGCCCGGCGTGATCTCCCTCGGGATACCAGGCCGACGGGTGCACAATGTCCGCGAGATAGTGGTGGAGCTCCGGCCGCAGCAGCTCCCTCGCCTCGTCCTTGCGCGAGCGCAGGAGCTTCACGACCCCGAGAAAGGCCACGCCCTTGATCTTGCCCGCGCCCACGGGCTTGGCATCGGCCCGCGCGCCCTGCGAGTGAAGGCGACTCATTTCTCGTCCAGCGGCGTCCACGTCCCGCGCCACGCGCACAGACGATCGCCCCACAGGCGACACGACAACTTCTGGACCGACGAGTCGGTAATGCCGTTGACGGCGAGCGTGCCGGCGACGTAGCCACCGAGCAAGAGACAGAACTCGCGCGACGTGTCCTCGTAGCCCACGAGCTCCACCCGCACCCGGTTGCGGCCCTCCATGGTGGAGCGCATCTCGCCGGTGTCGTGCTGCGACGACCAGAGCGCAAACGTGCGGCTGTGCGCGGCGATGCCGCGGATCAAGTCACCGTAGACGACCGTCTGCGCGCGCGCGCCGCGCTCGCCCATCATCATCAGCGCGCGGTCGATCGGCCCGGGCAGGAGCTTCGCGACCGCGCGAATCAGCTCGACGAAGTCGGCTTCGGGGTACCAGATCGACGCCACGATCTGATCGTCCAGGTAGGCGTGCATCGAGACAGGCAGGACTTCCGCGGCGTCGTCGCGCCGTGCGCGCAGGAACTTCACCGCGTCGAGGATCGTGATCCCCTTTACCCGTCCCATCCGTCCAGTATCGGCGCGCGAGTCTGTTCGGTGGACCGAATCGGCGGCCAGGAAGGGACGACCTCGCTCAGGGGTCCTTGTTCTCGCCGAGATGCCGGCGCAAGAGCGCGTAGAAGCGCGCGCGGTCGATGGGCTTGGTTGAGAAGTCGTCGCAGCCCGCGGTCATGCAGCGCGAGCGCTCTGTGTCCATCGCGTGCGCGGTGAGCGCGACGATCGGCGCGTCGAAGCCCTGCCGGCGCAGGATGCGCGTTGCGGTGTAGCCGTCCATCACCGGCATCTGCATGTCCATCAGCACGAGCGCGAAGGCCCGGCCGGAGACGCGCGCTTCCTGTACGCGTTCGACCGCTTGCTGCCCGTTCTCGGCGGTCACGACGTCGAGCCCGACGCGGCGCAAGAGCAGCTCGATCAGACGCTGGTTGTCGGGACCGTCCTCCACCAGGAGCACCGTCCCCGAGAGCGTCGGGTCCACGTCGGTGGTGCGCTCCTCGACGGCGGCGGGTGACCGAGTCGCGCCGATGCGCGCCACGCCCTCGAGGTTGCCCGCCGGTATCTGGACCACGAACACGGTGCCGCGCCCGGGCTCGCTCTCGACCTCGATCGTGCCGTCGAGCAAGTCGGTGAGTCGCTTCGAGATGGTGAGTCCGAGGCCGGTCCCGCCGTAGCGCCGCGTCGTCGAGCTGTCGGCCTGGCCGAAGGGCCGGAACAGCTTGCCGCGCTCGGCGGCGGTGATTCCGATGCCGGTGTCGACGACCTCGAAGCGCAGCATCGCGGGCAGGTGTTCGTCGCGCAGCTTCACGCGCAGCCGCACCTCGCCGATCTCGGTGAACTTGATCGCGTTGCCGACCAGATTGATCAGGATCTGGCGCACGCGCGTCGGGTCGCCCTCGACGTGCTCGGGCAGCGCGCCGTCGAACTCGACCTCGAACGCGATACCCTTCGCCTCGGCGCGCAAGCGCATGAGTCGTTCGACCTCGCGCACCACCGCGACCGGCGAAAAAGTGACTCGCTCGACCTCGAGCCGGCCCGACTCGATCTTCGAGAGGTCGAGGATGTCGTTCAAGAGCGCCAGCAAGTAGTCGCCGTTGCGCTGGATCGTGCGCAGCGCGTCGATCGTCCCCGGAGCCGCGTGCTCGCGCCGCGCCTCTTCGAGCAGGACCTCGGTGAAGCCGAGGATCGCGGTCATCGGCGTGCGGATCTCGTGCGACACGTTGGCGAGAAACTCGGTCTTCACGCGCGTGGTCTGCTCCGCGTGCAGCATCGCCTCGCGCAGCGCGGAGTTCGCCTCCTCGAGCGACTCGGCGCGGTTGCGCTCCGCGCGCAGCAGGCGCCGCTCCGTCAGGTCGCGCGCGACCGCGAGCCAGCCGGCCTTGCCGTCGATCTGCGCGCCGTGCAGCGCGAGCTCGAACGGCTGCTCCACGACCTCGAGGTGCGTGATCCGAACGTCGATCCGGCCGATCGCCGGACCGCCGCCCGACTCCCGCCGCTCCTTCACGTAGGCGAGGAAGGTCTTGCGCGACGCGGGCGCGACGAGCTGCTCGAGCGAGAGGCCAAAGATCATCTCGACGGGCTGGCGCAGGAGTCGCAGCGCGGCGTCGTTCGCGCGCAGGATGCACAGCTGGTCGTCGAGCCACAGCACGACGTCGGAGACGAGCGCGAGCAAGGGCGCTGCGATCGGCTCGACCGGATCGGCATTCGAGGCGGGCATGGTTCCCCCGGTCCATCGACGCCCAGGGCGCGGCCGCTTGAGCTGCCCGCCTGCGGACGTGAATCTGGGCAGCGCGAGGCGGCGTAGACTGACAAAGCCTCAGGAGGGTCGTCATGAAGCGACTGACTCGAGCCCTGGCCCTGCTCGGCGCCCTGCTCGGTGCGGCGGGGACACGCGCCGGCACGCTCTTCAGCGACCCCTACGGGGTCGGCGCTCCGGACGTGCTGGGCAGCGGGGCGAACTTCGACATCCGGTCGCTCGAGGTGCAGGAGCTCGGGCCCTCGCTGCTGCGGATCAACCTGGACCTCAACTACTACGGCGGGGACACGACCCTGTCGCCATTCCCCGTACTCGGGTCTTCGTTCGCCGCGGTGCCCGTGGGCATCGGCGACGTGCTGATCCAGGGGCGCTCGTCGCTCTGGGCGATTCCGCTGTCCGGCACGGCCGGCGGGCCCGGCGGCATCTACGGGTACGCGGTCGGAGCGCCGTTGGCGGTCGGAGCCCCGGCGACGCGCAGCACGTTTCTCCCCGGCAGCCTGTACCGCGTGAACGGAACGCTCGACGCGGCGCAGGTATTGGGCGTGGATCCCGCCGCGGACCTCCGCGCGGACGAGGCGGTCTGGGGCGCGATCGACACCTTCT
>DATFUE010000060.1:0-2396 GCA_035261165.1 Myxococcota bacterium | reverse complement strand
CCGACTCCGGCTGGGTCGTCCCGCCCGAGCGCGCCGAGCGCACCGGCGTCTTGATCGGCTCCGGCATCGCGGGCCTGCAGACGATGCTCGACAACTGCGAAGCGCTCGTGACTCGCGGCCCGCGGCGCATCTCGCCGTTCTTCGTGCCGTACGCGATCGCGAACATGTCGTCCGGCATCGTCTCGATCCGCTACGGCGCGCGCGGCCCCAACAGCTGCGTGGTGACTGCCTGCACGACCGGTACGCATGCGATCGGCGACGCGTTCCGGATCCTGCAGCGCGGCGACGCCGACGTGATGATCGCGGGCGGCGTCGAGGCGCCGGTGAACCGGCTCGGGGTCGCCGGCTTCTCCGCGATGCGCGCGCTCTCGACGCGCAACGAAGACCCAGCGCGGGCCAGCCGCCCATTCGACCGCGGCCGCGACGGCTTCGTGATCGCCGAGGCGGGCGGCGTCGTCGTCCTCGAGACACTCGAGCACGCGCTCGCCCGCGGCGCGCGCGTTCACGCCGAGGTCGTCGGTTACGGCATGTCGGGCGACGCCAATCACATGACCGCGCCGCCCGACGACGGCATCGGCGCGCAGCTCTCCATGCGCGCGGCGCTGCGCGACGCCGGGCTCGCGCCCGAGGACGTCGGCTACATCAACGCGCACGGCACGAGCACGGAGCTGAACGACAAGACCGAGAGCCTCGCCATCCGGAAGGTGTTCGGCGGGCACGCGGACAAGCTCGCGGTGTCGTCGACCAAATCGATGACCGGGCACGCACTCGGCGGCGCGGGCGGCATCGAGGCGATCTTCACCGCGCTCGCCCTGGCGCAGGGCAAGCTCCCGCCCACGATCAACTTGACGGACCCCGACCCGGAGTGCGATCTCGACTACGTGCCCAACACGATGCGCGAGGTGCCGGTGCGCGCCGCGCTCTCGAACTCGTTCGGGTTCGGTGGAACGAACGGCACCTTGGCCATCGCGCGCTACGAGCGCGAGTAGGGACGGGAGGACACTTGAAGCTCCGACATGCCGACCCCGAGGTCGCCGCAGCGATCGCGCGCGAGATCGAGCGCCAGCAGACCTCGCTCGAGCTGATCGCGAGCGAGAACTTCACCTCGCCCGCGGTGCTCGAGGCGGTCGGCACCGCGCTCACCAACAAGTACGCCGAGGGCTACGTCGGCAAGCGCTACTACGGCGGCTGTGAGTTCGTCGACGAGGTCGAGGCGCTCGCCATCGAGCGCGCGAAGCGGCTGTTCGGCTGCGACCACGCGAACGTGCAGCCGCACTCCGGCTCGGGCGCCAACCTGGCGGCGTACTTCGCAGCGCTCGAGCCGGGCGACAAGATCCTCGGCATGGAGCTCTCGCACGGCGGCCACCTGACGCATGGCTCGCCGGTGAACTTCTCGGGCAAGTTCTTCGAGTTCGTGCGCTACGGAGTCTCGCCCGTCGACCAGCGGATCGACTACGACCAGGTGCGCGCGCTCGCGCGCCAGCACCGGCCCAAGATGATCCAGACCGGCTACAGCGCGTATTCGCGCACGATCGACTTCGAGGCGTTCGGCGCGATCGCCCGCGAGGTCGGGGCGGTGCTCTTCGCGGACATCGCGCACATCGCGGGCCTGGTCGCCGCGGGCGTGCACCCCTCGCCGGTCGGCCACGCGGGCATCGTCACCACCACGACTCACAAGACCCTGCGCGGCCCGCGCGGCGGCTTGATCCTGTGCAATCAGAACTTCGCGGAGGCGATCGACAAGGCGGTCTTTCCGCTCACGCAGGGCGGCCCGCTGATGCACGTGATCGCGGGCAAGGCGGTGGCCTTCGCCGAAGCCGCGCGCCCCGAGTTCAAGGACTACGCGGCCCAGATCGTGCGCAACTCGCGCGCGCTCGCGGAAGCGGTCGCGGCGAGCGGCCTGAAGCTCGTCTCGGGCGGCACCGACAACCACCTGTTCGTGATCGACTTCGGCGAGGGGGGGATCTCGGGCAAGAAGGCGCAGGACACGCTCGACAAGGCGGGCATCACCACCTCGAAGAGCACCGTGCCCGGCGAGAAGCGCTCGCCTTGGCTCACCAGCGGCCTGCGCGTCGGCACTCCGGCGGTCACCACGCGCGGCATGCGCGAGCCGGAGATGAAGCGCATCGGCGCCTGGATGGCGGACGTCCTCGCGCGCCCCGGCGACGGCGCGCGGATCGCCCAGATCCGCGGCGAGGTCGCCGAGCTCACGCGCAGCTTCCCGCTGCCCTACAGCCCACCGGTCTGACGGGCGGCCGCGGTGCGCTGCCCCTTCTGCGATCACCCGGACACGAAGGTGATCGACGCGCGGAATCAGCGCGACGCCGCGGTGAAGCGCCGGCGCCGCGAGTGCTCCGAGTGCGGGCGCCGCTTCACCACCTACGAGCGCATCGAGG
>DATFUE010000059.1:0-10074 GCA_035261165.1 Myxococcota bacterium | reverse complement strand
CTGCGCGCCGCCGGGCTCGTGTTCGAGCAGGACGGGGCCGTCTGGCTGCGCTCGACGCGCTTCGGCCTGGAGCGGGATCGCGTGCTGGTGAAGTCGACGGGCGAGGCGACCTACCTGCTGCCCGACGTCGCTTACCACCGCGAGTCGCTCTCGCGGGGGCTGCACCGCATCATCGACGTGCTCGGGCCCGATCACATCGCGCAGTTTCCGTACGTGCGCGCCGCGGTCGCGGCGCTCGGCGTCCCGGCGGAGCGCATCGAGCTCGTGATGTACCAGTGGGTGAACCTGCGCCGCGGCGGCGAGCTGGTGAAGATGTCGACGCGCAAGGCGTCGTTCGTCAGCGTCGACGAGATCCTCGCCGAGGTCGGCCGCGACGTGTTCCGCTACTTCATGATCGAGCGGCGCGCGGACACGCACCTCGACTTCGACGTTGAGCTCGCGGTCGAGCGCTCCGAGCGGAATCCCGTGTTCAAGATCCAGTACGCACACGCGCGGCTGTGCAGCATCGCGCGCAAGGCCGCCGAGGCGGGGCTCGAGCTCGGCGACGATCCGAAGTCGCTCTCGCTCGAGCGCGTCGACGCGCCGGAGGAGATCGAGCTCGCCAAGCTCGTCGAGCGCTTCCCCGACACGGTCCTGCACGCCGCCCAGGCGCGCGAGCCGCAGGAGCTGGCGCGCTATCTGCTCGAGCTCGCGAACGCCTTCAACGCGTACATCTCCGACGGGAAGCGACACCGCGTGGTGTCGGACGACCGCGCGCTCTCGCTGGCGCGCCTCGCGCTGGTCGGCACTGTGCGCACCGCGCTCGCAAACGGGCTCGCCTTGCTCGGCGTCGATGCGCCGAAACGGATGTGACATGACGGAACGGGAGACGGGGTCTCGGGGCTCGAGGGCGCGCGGGCGCGGACTGGGGCCGGCGCGCTACGTGTACGGCGCGCTGCTCGTGGCGATCGGCGCGTGCATCGGCATCGTGATCGGCTCGCTGTCGGACACGCCGCGCATCTTCCTCGAGCGCATGCGCGGCCCCGTCGAGACCGTCGACCTGCCCGCGCCCACGGCGGAGGCGGCCCCGCCGCTCGAGGCGTTCGACGAGCTGCAGGCCGCGCCCGCGAAGCCGGAGCCCAAGCGCGCCGTCGCGAACGCAGTGCCGGCACCCGCCGCGCCCGTGCCGGCCCCGGCGCGCGTCGCCGCTCCGCCGGCACCGCCCGCGGCGCACGTCGCCGCGCCCGCACCGGCCCAGGTTTCGAGCCCGCCGCCGGCCGGCGCGGCGCCGCCGCCGGCAAAGTCCGCCGAGGAGCTCGTGCGCGCGCTCGAGAAGAAGACGGACCCGACCGCGAAGACGGTCGTGCAGGTGCTCTCGCTCGCGGAGCGCAAACAAGCGGACGCGCTGGTCGCGAAGCTGAAGACGCAGGGCTTCGACCCGTACGTCACTCCGATGCCGGACAAGAGCGGCCGCTTCCGGGTGCGCGTGCGCCCCCGCGCCGGCCAGAACGTCGCCGAGCTCGAGCAGAAGCTGAAGACCCTGGGCCTCAAGACCTGGGCCACGGCGGAGTGAGTCGAGGGGTGGCCCCGTCTCGCTGGCTCGTGACCGGTGCGGGCGGACAGCTCGGCCGCGCCGTGCTGGCGCTCGCGCCCGCGCAGGGCGTGACACCGATCGGCGTCACGCGCGCCGAGCTCGACGTCGGGGACGCGGGCGCCGTGAAGCGCGCGCTCGACGAACGCCAGCCCGACGTGGTGCTGAACTGCGCCGCGTTCACCGCGGTCGACCGCTGCGAGAGCGAGGCCGCGGAGGCCGAGCGCGCGAATGCGCTCGCGCCCGCGCTGCTGGCGCAGGCATGTCGCGGCGGGCCGCTGCTCGTGCATCTCTCGACGGACTACGTGTTCGACGGCGGCGCCTCGCAGCCGGTCGGCGAGGACGCGCCGACCCGACCGCTTTCGGTGTACGGCCGCACGAAGCTGCGCGGCGAGGAAGCGGTGCGCGCCGCGGCGGGCGAGCACCTGATCGTACGCACGCAGTGGCTGTTCGGCGCGGGCGCGAACTTCGTGCGCACGATCCTGGGCGCCGCCGCGAAGGGCGAGCTCCGCGTGGTCGAAGATCAGATCGGCCGGCCCACCTGGAGCGCGTCGCTCGCGCGCGGGATCTTCGCCGCCGTGGACGCCGGCGCGCGCGGGACGCTGCACCTCGCGAACGAGGGCGTCGCCTCGTGGTTCGACTTCGCGCGCGAGATCGCGGAGCAGGGCGCGCAGCGCGGCCTGTGCCCGGCGGTCGCAGTGCGGCCGATCCCGACGTCCGAGATGCCGCGCCCCGCCACGCGGCCGGCGTATGGCGTGCTCGGACTCACTCGCGCCCGCTCGCTGGGCATCGCGCCGCCGCACTGGCGCGAGGCACTCACACGGTATCTCGACGCCGAGAGAGATGGCCGCGATGCCTAGAGCGCTGATCACCGGCGGCTCGGGGTTCATCGGCTCCCATCTGTGCCGGCGATTTCTCGCCGACGGCTGGAGCGTCGTGTGCATGGACAACCTGCTCACCGGCCGGCTCGAGAACATCGCCGACCTGTTCGGTCAAGAGGGCTTCCGCTTCGTGAAGCACGACGTCACGAGCTTCATCCACGTGCCCGAACCGCTCGACGCCGTGTTGCACTTCGCCTCGCCCGCGAGCCCCGCCGACTTCGAGCGCCTGCCGATCCAGATCCTGAAGGTCGGCGCGCTCGGGACTCACAACGCGCTGGGCGTGGCGAAGGCGAAGCGCGCACGCTTCCTGCTGGCCTCCACCTCCGAGTGTTACGGCGATCCGGAGGTGAACCCGCAGCCCGAGACGTATTGGGGCAACGTGAATCCCGTCGGCATCCGCGGCGTTTACGACGAGGCGAAACGCTTCGCCGAGGCGATGACGATGGCGTACTACCGCTACCACGCCGTGGAGGCGCGCATCGTGCGCATCTTCAACACCTACGGCCCGGGGATGCGCCCCGACGACGGCCGCATGATCCCGTCGTTCTTCATGCAGGCGCAGCGCGGGGAAGACCTCACCGTGTTCGGCGACGGCGGGCAGACGCGCAGCATCCAGTTCGTGTCGGATCTGGTCGAAGGAATCGTGCGCTTGCTCGGCTCTGACCACGTCGGGCCGGTGAACATCGGAAATCCGCAGGAGCTGACGGTCGTCCAGGTCGCGAAGCTGATCCTCGAAATCACCGGCGGAAGGAGCCGACTCGTGCACCGCGAACTTCCGCCCGACGACCCGAAGGTGCGCCGGCCGGACATCGCGTTGGCAAGGCGCGTGCTCGGCTGGGAGCCGGCGGTCGCTCCCGAGGACGGCCTGCGCCGCACCCACCCGTATTTTGTGGCGCAGCTCGAACAAGGCCGCTCGTGAGTGGCTTTCCGCGCGAACGCGTGCGCAACTTCGCGATCATCGCGCACATCGACCACGGCAAGTCGACGCTCGCGGATCGGCTGATCGAGCTCACAGGTACCGTGAGCCTGCGCGACCGCACCGACCAGATGCTCGACAACATGGACCTCGAGCGCGAGCGCGGCATCACGATCAAGGCGCAGACGGTGCGCATGGTCTACCGCGCGCAGGACGGCCAGGACTATCTCCTGAACCTGATCGACACGCCGGGTCACGTCGATTTCCACTACGAAGTGTCTCGCTCGCTCGCGGCCTGCGAAGGCGCGCTGCTGGTCGTCGACGCGGCACAGGGCGTCGAGGCCCAGACCGTGGCAAACGCGGAGCTCGCGATCGCTGGCGGACTCGAGATCATTCCCGTCGTGAACAAGATCGACTTGCCCAGCGCCGATCCCGAGCGGGCGCTGCGCGAGGTCGAGGACATCGTCGGGATCTCGGCCGAGGGGGCGCTGCTCGTCTCGGCGAAGACCGGGCAGAACGTCGAGGCGATTCTCGAGGCGATCGTCGCGCGCGTTCCGGCGCCGAAGGGCGATCCGGACGCGCCGCTGCGCGCGCTGATCTTCGACAGCTGGTACGACCCGTTCCTGGGCGCGACGATGCTGGTGCGCGTGGTCGACGGCCAGCTCGGCAAGCGCGCGCGCATCCAGCTCTTGTCCGACAAGAGCGAGTGGGACGTGACACTGCTCGGTGTCCCGCAGCTGCGGGTGAAGCCGGTCGATTCCATCGCCACCGGTGAGGTCGGCGTGATCGCCGCCAGCATCCGCGACCCCAAGGCGGTGCGCATCGGCGACACGCTCACCGACGCCGCACGCGCGGCGGACGCGCCGCTGCCCGGCTTCAAGCCGATGCAGCCCATGGTCTGGAGCGGTCTCTATCCCGCCGACCCGGGCGGCTACGACGCGCTGCGGGCCGCGATCGAGAAGCTGCAGCTCAACGACTCGTCCTTCACCGCGGAGCCCGAGACCAGCGGCGCTCTGGGCTTCGGCTTCCGCTGTGGCTACCTGGGCCTGCTCCACATGGAGATCGCCCAGGAGCGCCTCGAGCGCGAGTTCGGCCTCGATCTGATCATCACGGCCCCCACGGTCGTCTATCGCGTGGTGAAAACCGACGGCAGCACGCTCGAGCTGCACCGGCCGAGCGACCTGCCCGACCTGAACGAGATCGAGGAGATCCTGGAGCCGCGAATCCTGGCGCAGATCCACATGCCGACCCCGTACATCGGCGCCATCCTCCAGCTGTGTCAGGACCGGCGCGGCGTGCAGCGCGACCTGGCGGTGCACAGCGACCGGCGCGCCGTGGTGCGCTACGACCTGCCTCTGGCGGAGGTCGCGGTCGACTTCTACGACCGCCTGAAGTCGGTGAGTCGCGGCTACGCGTCGATGAACTACGATCTGATCGGCTTCAAGAGCGAGAAGCTCGTGAAGCTCGACGTGCTCGTGAACGGAGACCCCGTGGATGCGCTGTCCGTGATCGTGCACGCCGAGAACGCGCACCACCGCGGTCTGGCGCTGATCGCGCGCATGAAGGAGCACATTCCCCGGCAGATGTACGAGGTCGCGCTGCAGGCGGCGATCGGGTCGCGCGTGGTGGCGCGGGTCAACGTGAAGGCGCTGCGCAAGAACGTGACCGCGAAGTGCTACGGCGGCGACATCACGCGCAAGAAGAAGCTCCTCGAGAAGCAGAAGGAAGGCAAGAAGCGCATGAAGCAGATCGGGCGCGTCGAGATCCCGCAGGCCGCCTTCCTCGCGGTTCTGTCGAGCGACGACTAGGAGGAGCGAGTGGCCAAGGCTCCGGAAGCGGAAGCGAGCGTCGAGAAGACACGCCCGCGCTTCGAGACACTGCGCGCGGTGTTCTGGGCGGCGCTGATCGCGCTGGCGATCCGCTCGTTTGTGGTCGAGCCGTTCAAGATTCCATCGGGCTCGATGATCCCGACCCTGCTCGTCGGCGACTACGTGCTGGTGAACAAGTTCGCCTACGGCCTGCGGCTGCCGTTCACGGGCCAGCTGCTCATCCCCGTCGGCGCGCCGAAGCGCGGCGACGTGATGGTGTTCCGCTTCCCCGACGATCCGAGCCAGGACTTCATAAAGCGGGTGATCGGCATGCCCGGGGACCGGATCGAGATCCGCGACCGCCTGCTCTACATCAACGGAGCGCTCGTCGAGGACACTCCGCAGGGCGAGTACGTCTACCCGTCCGGCGACAACAGCGAGCCCCGCGTCGCGCAGCGCTTCCTCGAAAAGAATCCCGAGGGCGTCGAGTACACGGTGCTGCGCTTCACGCCCGAGGGCGCGCCCCGTATGGAGCCGACCGGCCCCTGGATCGTGCCCGAGGGCGAGTACTTCATGATGGGCGACAACCGTGACAACTCCGCCGACAGCCGCCGCTGGCGACACTCTTTCGTGTCACCCGAGGCGATCAAGGGCCGCGCGTTCCTGATTCACTGGTCGTGGGTGATCGCCCCGAACGACCGCGAGCAGCGCAGCTTCCTCGGCGATCTGCTCTTCACCGTCTGGCGCGTGATCACGTTCCAGGTGGAGGAGATCCGCTGGCACCGCATCGGCCACTGGGTCGCGGGGCAGGCCGACTGAAAGATTGACGGCGCGAGGGTCGTTGGATAGGCTGCGGCGCGACTCCTGACTCCTTTTAAGCTCATCCCGAGAGGTGGGCAAAGGTGCGCGATGTCCTCATCCGATCTGCATCCAGCGGAACCCCACCCCGACAGCGGGGGACGCGTGGTTCTCGATGCCGCGGGCATCCAGCGCGCCACCACGCGGATCGCGCACGAGATCATGGAGCGGAACCCCGGCGCCGACGACCTGTGTCTGGTCGCGATCGTGCGCGGTGGGCAGCCGGTCGCGGAGCTGATCGCCGCGCAGCTCGCGGCGCTCGCCGGCCGCGCGATCCCGCTCGGCGCGCTCGACATCACCCTGTACCGCGACGACGTGGTCGCGCGCGGCGTGCGGCCGATGCCCCGCCCGACGCGGATGCCGTTCTCGGTCGAGGCGAAGCGTGTGGTCCTCGTCGACGACGTGAGCTTCACGGGGCGCACGGTGCGCGCGGCGATGGACGCGGTGCTCGACTTCGGGCGCCCGGCCGCGATCCAGGTCGCGGTGCTCGTCGACCGCGGGCACCGCGAGCTGCCGATCAAGGTGGATTTCGTGGGCAAGAACATCCCGACCTCGCGCGCGGAAAGGGTGGTGCTGCGCGCGCGGCCGGACGGCGAGCTCGAGGTGGCGGTCGTATGAAGCACCTGCTCGGGATCGAGGGGATGACGCGCGCGGAGATCGAGCTCGTGCTCGAGACTTCGGAGGCGATGCTGGAGATCTCGCAGCGCGAGATCAAGCGCGTGCCGACGCTGCGCGGCCGAACTGTGATCAACGTCTTCCTCGAGTCCTCGACACGGACACGGGTCAGCTTCGAGATCGCGGCGAAGCGGCTCTCCGCCGACGCGATCAACGTGACTCGCGCCGGGTCGAGTCTCTCGAAGGCCGAGACCCTGGCGGACATGGCGCGGAACCTGGCGGCGATGAGCGCCGACGTGCTCGTGGTGCGCGACTCGGTGGCCGGCGTGCCGCACATGCTCGCCGAGCGCGTGCGTGTGCCGGTCGTGAACGCGGGAGACGGCTGCCACGAGCATCCGACGCAGGCGCTGCTCGACGCGTTCACGCTGCGCCAGTCGCTCGGCTCGCTCGAGGGGCGTGTGATCTCGATCGTGGGCGACATCTCTCACAGCCGCGTGGCGCGCTCCGACATCCACTGCTTCACCAAGCTCGGGGCGGAGGTTCGCGTCGCCGGGCCACCGACGATGATGCCCGCGGGCATCGAGGCGCTCGGCGTCAAGCCCTGCTTCTCGATGGAGCAGGCCCTGGCCGGCGCGGACGTGATCGTGATGCTGCGCATCCAGCAGGAGCGGCTCGACGGCGCGCTGTTTCCCTCCGTGCGCGAGTACTCCCGCACGTTCGGACTCACGCAGCGCACGCTCGCGCTGGCCAAACCCGAGGCCATCGTGCTGCACCCCGGTCCGATCAACCGCGGGGTCGAGATCGCGAGCGACGTCGCCGACGCGGAGCCGTCGCGCATCCTCGATCAAGTCACCAACGGCGTCGCGGTGCGCATGGCCGTGCTCTACCTGCTGACCGGGGGCCAGACGTGACCCGCACCCGCATCCAGGGCGCGCGCATCCTGGATCCGCTCTCCGGGCGCGACGAGCTCGGCGTGGTCGACGTGGTGGACGACCGGATCGAGTCCGTGGGTCGGGAATCGGCGGCGCTGCCGGACCAGGTGATCGAGGCCGCGGGCCTCTGGCTCGCGCCCGGCTTCGTGGATCTGCACGCGCACCTGCGCGAGCCCGGCCAGGAGTACAAGGAGGACATCGAAACCGGCACGCGCGCCGCCGCGGCCGGCGGCTACACCACGGTGTGTTGCATGGCGAACACCGACCCGGTGAACGACACGCCGGCCGTGACCGAGTACATCCAGCGCCGCGCGCGCGAGTCGGGCGCGGTGCGCGTGCGCGTGATCGCCGCCGCGACCCAGGGGCTGCGCGGCGAGATCATGTCCGAGATGGCGAGCTTGGCCGCGGCGGGCGCCGTCGCGTTCAGCGACGACGGCTCGGTGATCATGAACGCCGCCGTCATGCGCCGCGTGCTCGAGTACGCGCGCGGCATCGGCCGGCCGGTGATCGCCCATTGCGAGGACCTGAACCTGCGCGGCTCCGGGGTCGTGCACGAGGGCGCGCACGCCACCTGCTGCGGCTTGCCCGGCTCGCCCGCGGAGGCGGAGACCGCGATGGTCGCGCGCGACCTCGAGCTCGCGCGCCTGACGGGCGCGCACCTGCACGTCGCACACGTGTCCGCGCTGCGCTCGGTCGAGCTGATCCGCGAGGCCAAGGCCGCGGGCGTGCGAGTCACGGCGGAAGTCACTCCGCACCACCTCTCGCTCACCGACGAGACCGTGCGCAGCTACGACACCAACTTCAAGATGGCTCCGCCGCTGCGCAGCGCGCGCGATCGCGAGGCGCTGCGCGAGGGGCTCGCGGACGGCACGATCGACTGCGTCGCGACGGATCACGCGCCGCACGCGCTCTACGAGAAAGACGTCGAGTTCACCGCGGCGCCGTTCGGCGTCGTGGGCTTCGAGACCGCGCTGTCGATCGCGCTCGAGCTGGTGCGCGAGGAGCGCATGACGCCGCTCGAGCTCGTCGACCGCCTCGCGACGCGGCCGGCGCGCGTGCTCGGCATTCCCGGCGGAACGCTCGAGCCGGGGGGGCCTGCGGATCTCGTGCTCGTCGATCCCGAGCGCGTCTGGAAGGTCGAGTCGGCGCGACTCACTTCGCGCTCGAAGAACTCCTCGTTCCTCGGCCGCGAGCTGCGCGGCCGCGCGCTGCGCACCTGGGTCGGGGGGCGGCTCGCGTTCGCACTGGGCGAGGAAGGCCCCGCGTGAAGCGCCCCGCGTACCTCGCGCTCGGCGACGGCACCCTCTACCGGGGTGAGGCGTTCGGCGCCGACGCCGCGGGCGAGGGCGAGGTCGTCTTCCACACCGGCATGACGGGCTACCAGGAGATTCTGACCGATCCCTCGTACGCCGGGCAGATCGTGTGCATGACCTATCCGGAGATCGGCAATACCGGCTGCAACCCCGAGGACGAGGAGTCACGCGGCCTCTTCCTGCGCGGCTTCGTGGTGCGCAGCTACAACGAGCGGCCGTCGAGCTGGCGCAGCCGAGAGACTCTGCACGACTACCTGGTGCGGCACGAAGTGCCCGGCATCAGCGGCATCGACACGCGCGCGCTGGTTCGACGCCTGCGCACGCTGGGCGCGTCGAACGGCGTGCTCGCGCACGGCGAGCACGATCCCGCGGCGCTGCGCGCCCGCGCCGCCGCGATCCCGTCGATGTCCGGGCTGAACCTGGTCGACGGAGTCACCGAGAACCGGCGCTACGAGTGGCGCGAGGGGAACGCGTGGCGCGTCCGCCCGCGCCGCTCCGGGAAGAAGCGCCACCGCATCGTCGCCTACGACTACGGCGTGAAGTGGAACATCCTGCGCGAGCTCGTCGACGCCGGCTTCGACGTCACCGTCGTCCCGGCGAACACCTCCGCGCGCGAGACGCTGGCGCTGAAGCCCGACGGGATCTTCCTCGGCAACGGCCCCGGCGATCCGGCGGCGGTGACCTACGCGATTCCGATCGTGAAAGACCTCGTCGCGGCGAAGCTGCCCACGTTCGGCATCTGTCTCGGGCACCAGATCCTCGGGCTCGCGCTCGGCGGGACGACACGGAAGCTGCGCTTCGGTCACCACGGCGCGAATCAGCCGGCGCGCGACGAGCAGTCCGGCCGCGTGATGATCGCCTCCGAGAACCACGGCTTCGCGGTCGACGCCGAGGCGCTGCGGCGCGCGGGCGACGTCGAGATCACGCACGTGAACCTGAACGACGACACCGTCGAGGGACTGCGCCACCGCACGCTGCCGGTGTTCTCGGTCCAGTACCACCCCGAAGCTTCGCCGGGTCCGCACGATCTCGCATATCTGTTCGACCGCTTCCGCGAGCTGATCGAGGCGCAGCATGCCTAGGGACATGACACTTCGGCGTGTACTGCTGATCGGCGCGGGCCCGATCGTGATCGGCCAGGCGTGCGAGTTCGACTACTCGGGGACCCAGGCGTGCAAGGC
>DATFUE010000058.1:0-3052 GCA_035261165.1 Myxococcota bacterium | reverse complement strand
GTCGCTGTACTCGAACGCGATTGACATTGCTGCGCCGCGAAATCTCGCGCGCCTGCGGCCCGAGCTCGTGCTGCTCAACCCGCCGCGCGTCGGGTGTCACATAAATGTGTCGGATGCGCTGCGCGGATGTGCAGCGTTGCGCATCGTATATGTCTCGTGCGAGCCGGCGACCCTGGCGCGCGATCTCGCGCGCATCGGCCCGGAGTTTCGCTTGCGCCGGCTCGTCGCGCTCGACGCGCTGCCACAGACACATCACGTCGAAATCGTCGCTTTACTCGAACGCGATTGACATTGCTGCGCCGCGAAAAATAGAATCCGCCCGTCGGTGGCGGATGAGTGAGCGGGGATCGATGGGCTGCCGCCGCGGGTCGGAGAGAAAATCCCGGGCGAGTGTTGCAACGGGTCCTGCGACGAGGGTCGCAGGGCCCGTGGCGTTTAACTCGCCCGACTGATCTTACGGTCGGTCAGTGATACGTGTGCTGGTCGTCGTCGGAGTTGCGGCTGCGCTTGAACTCTTCGCGCCGAACTGCACGCAAGCGGTTGCGCATGCGGAGCCGGTGCCAGCGATGCGCGACCGAGCGCCAGCCGAGCGCGCGCCGCAGCTCCGAGCGCAAGATGATCGCCGCGACGAGCACACCGCCCAGATGGCCGATGTAACTCACGTTCCGATCGCCGCCCAGGATGAATTGCAGCACGAACAGAACCGGCACGAACCAGATCGCCTTGATCGGGATCGGCGGGAACAACAGCATGATCGTGCGGTCCGGCCAGAGCAGTGTGAACGCCGTCACTACGCCGTAGATCGCGCCCGACGCGCCGAGCGTCGGTGTCCAGGCGGTGGACGGATCCCACGTAGAGGCGAGCGCGTTCCAGGCGAGGATCAGAAAGCCCGCACCGACCCCGCAGGTGATGTAGAAGCGCAGGAAGCGCCTCGATCCCCAGACCATCTCGAGCGGCGGCGCCGTCATCCAGAAGAACAGCATGTTGAACAAGAGGTGCAGCGGTGAGTGGGGATCGTGCAGCCACATGTACGTGAACGGCTGCCAGATGAAGAGGTGCCGGAAGACTCCGTCTACCGTGACCGCGCCGAGCTCCGTGAGTGGCACGCCGGTGCGCGCGAGCAGCAGCTGCAAGAGCCAGATCAGGCTGTTCGCGACGATGATGCGCTGCACCATCGGCGTCGCGCCCGGAATTCCCCCGCTCATCTGGTAACCGCGATTGCGTCCGTACACGCGACGCAGGCTACGAAATTCGCCGTTCTGCCGCTCAGACGAGGGCGGCGAGCGCGCGTTCCGCGCCCTTTTCATCGAGCCCGGTCAAGTCGGCGATCGGCAGCGCGACGTCGAGCTCGGCGCGCAGCGCGGCGAGCCGCTCGCGACAGCGCTCGGGCTCACCCCACAGCACGGCGTCGCTCAGCTCCGCTTCGGAGAGACCCGCGAACCACGGCGCGTGGCGGCGATACGCGGCGATCGCGTCGTCGCGGCTCTCGCCGGGGCGCGCGAAGACCCAGATCCACGTCGGCAGCGCGCGTCCGAGCTTCGCGCGCAGCGGCTCGAGCCTGGCGCGCAGCGGTGGAACGTTCGCGTCCCAGATGTCCGCGTGTCGCTGCACCAGCTCGAGCGCGCGCGGACCCGCGGCAGACACTGCGATCGGGCTCGGCAGGGACGGCTTCGTCACGCGCACCCCGTCGAGCGCCACGAACTGGCCGCGCCGGGTGACGGTCTCCCCCGCGAGCAGCGCGCGCACGACGTCGAGTGTCTCGTCGAGGCGCGTGATCCGCTCCGCTGCGCCCGGCTGCGGAAGCCCCAGGGGGGCGCTCTGCCGGGGCGCGCCCACGCCGAAGAGACTCACCAGTCGTCCGCCCGCGAGCTCCTGCAAGGTCGCGAGGTTGCGCGCGAGCAGCGCGGCATTCCAGAAGTGCGCGAAATGGATCGAAGCGACGCGCGCGACGCGCGTGGCCAGCGCGGTCGCGGCGCAGAGCGCGGTCGAGTCGTAGATCGGTCGCTCGGCCGTGGCTGCGGCGAGGCTCGCATCGCCGTCCACGATCACGAGCGCGTAGCCGAGCGCGTCGGCCCTCCTGGTGAGCCGGAGGATCGCGTCGAGGCGCAGCCAGTGGGCGGTGAACGCGACGCCGAGCGGCGCTCGCGCGATCTCACTCACCGCGAGATCCGCGGCGCGAGGCGAGAAACAGCGCCGCGATCGTCTTCCCGTCGCAGATCTCGCCGCTCTCGATCATCGCGAGCGCGCGCGCGAGCGGCACGATCTCGCTGCGCAGCACCTCGTGCGCCTCGGGCGCGGGCCGTCCGGGAGCCAGGTCGTACGCGCTGAACAAGTGGATGCGCTCGTCGGTGAAGCCCGGCGTCGTCAGCACCGAGCCGGTCTGCACGATGCGGCCGGCGCGATAGCCGGTCTCTTCCTCGAGCTCGCGCGCGGCGCAGCGCAGCGGCTCCTCGCCGGGGTCGAGCTTGCCCGCGGGCACCTCCCAGATCTCTCCGCCGGCCGCGTGCCGGAACTGGCGCAGCAGCACCACGTTCTCCGCATCGAGAAACGGCACGACCGCCGACGCGCCGCGATGCTTGAAGAGCGCGAGCGTCGCGCGCTCGCCCGACGGCAACCCGACCTCGTCGAGACCGAACGAGCCGACGTCGCCCTCCCAGATCACGCGCCGCGAGATGAGCATGGCGCGCAGCGTAGCCCAGAAGCCGGGCCGCATGCGGCTAGCTACTCACGCCGCGCACTTCGCGTTCCCGGCCAGGTGAGTGGCCTAGAATGCGCGCGCAATGGCGGATCTCCATGCGCGCTACGAATCCTGGCGCGAAGCGCGCGAACGCGCGCGCCTCGAGCTCGCCGCCGGGCTATCTGACCGCTTCGACGCCGAGCGCATCGACGACGATTTCGGGGACGTGACGAGCGGCGCCGCGCTCGCGCGCTTCGACGGCCGCTTCAAGGTCGCCCTCGCGCAAGCCGCGCTCGCGCGCGAGCTGCGCGCCCCCGACGAGCGCATTGCCGCGCGCGGCGCCGCGGGTGCCGAGCCCGAAGAGCTCGACGAGCT
>DATFUE010000057.1:0-9989 GCA_035261165.1 Myxococcota bacterium | reverse complement strand
CGGCCTGCGCGGCACGGGGAGTCACGACTTCGAAGTGAGCGACGCGTTCGTCCCCGAGGGCCGCTCGGTCCTGCTCGGCTCCGAGCCGCGCAGCGCTGGGCCGCTGTACCGCTTCCCGGTCTTCGGCCTGCTCGCGCTCGGCGTCTGCGCAGTGACGCTCGGCGTCGCGCGGCGCGCGATCGACGAGCTGGTCGCGCTCGCCAGCGCGAAGGTTCCCACCGGCAGCGGCCGCAATCTCTCGAGCCGTTCGGTCGTGCAGCGCCAGGTGGGCGAAGCCGAGGCTTCGCTGCGCTCCGCGCGCGCCTACGTGTACGGCGCGATCGACGCCGCGTGGCGCATCGCCGCTCGCGGCGAGTCACTGCCGCTCGAGACCCGCGCGGACCTGCGCCTCGCCGCCGTGAACGCCGCGTGGAGCGCGGTGCGCGCGGTCGACCTCGCGTACCACGCCGCCGGTGGCACGTCCGTCTACGACGCCAGCCCGCTCTCGCGTTGCTTTCGCGACATCCACGTCGCGACGCAACACATCATGGTGGCGCAGCCCATCTTCGAGGTCGTCGGCCGGGTCACTCTCGGCCTGCCGACGGAGCGCGGCTCGCTCTAGGTCGAGCGCGACACTCTTTTCTGTGCGGTTGCCGCTCCGACCAGGGAGGAGGGAGGCGGCGCTCGCCGGTCTCGCCGCGCTCAGATCCAGCGCAGGACGATCGCCCAGAAGCCGTCGAGCATCCGCTCGACGAGGCTCCGGCGGCCGAGTGACTCCAGGCTGACCTCGCGCGCCTGCGCGGCGTCGGCGTCGAAGAGCGCGCTGGAGCCCTTTGCGAACTCGGCGTCTTCGACGATCAGGTTGACCTCGTAGTTGTGCTCGAAGCTCTGGCGGTCGAGGTTCGACGTGCCGACGGCGCACCAATCGCTGTCGAAGCAGGCGAGCTTCGCGTGCATCATCGATACGTCGTACTCGAAGATGCGCACGCCGTGCTCGAGCAGCCGCGGCAGGACCGCGCGCGTCGCGCGCATCAGCGACGGATGGTCGGTGCGACTGCCCGCGAGCAGGAGCGACACGTGCACCCCGCGCGCGCTCGCCGCGCCGAGCGCCTCGAGCACGCGGCGCCCGGGCGCGAAGTAGGGCGAGACGATGCGCACCTCGCGCTCGGCCGTCTCGAGCGCCGAGAGGAGTAAGTCGCGCGTGCGGCGGCGCCGGTACGTGGGGCCGTCGGGCAGCACCGCGCAGCGCACGTTCCCGGCGCGCGCGGGCTCGCCCTCGAGCAGTGAGTTCCAGGGCAGCGCGGGGCCGTCGGCGCGGAACCAGCTCTCGAGAAATACCGCTTCGAGGTCGCGCACGCACGGCCCCTCCACGCTCACGTGCGCGTCGCGCCACTCCGCGCCCGGCTGGGGGCGGCCGAGGCCCGACACGTACTCGTCGCCGATGTTCAGCCCGCCCATGAAGGCGAGCTGGCCGTCGATGACCAGGATCTTGCGGTGATCGCGCCGGCGCGGCGCGAAGCGCGGCCAGAGACGGATCAGCGGGTTGAACGCGACCGCTTCGCCGCCGGCCGCGCGCAGCGGCTCGAGCGCGGCTTCGGCCAGCCCGAGCGAGCCGATCGCGTCGTAGAGCAAGCGCACCTCGACGCCGTCGGCGGCGCGCTCGGCCAGCGACGCGAGGAACTCGCGGCCGATCTGATCCGCGCGCAGGATGTAGGTCTCCAGGTGGATGCGCCGCCGCGCGCGCTCGATCGCCGCGAGCATCGCGCGCAGACCCGCGCGACCCGTGGTGTAGAGCTCGATGCGGTTTCCCTCGCTGAAGCGCAGCGCGCGGTCGCGCACCAGCGCGCGAATCGCGCGCGGGCGCGGCAGCAGGCCGTGACGGCGCAGGGGAGAGCGCAAGCGGGGGCGGCGGCGGCGACCACGCGACACGCGCCGAAGCTTAGCCGCCGCGGGTGATTGCGGTCACTCAGGCTCGCGCCCGCGCGCCGATCGAGAAGGCGACGGGTCACTCCTCGACAAACGGGGACGGGAGCGGCGTTCGGGGGGCCGAGCGCCGCTCCCGCTGTTTTTCGGCCCTCGAGCGCCGCGCGGCGCTACGATTGCCGAGCATGAGATCGCTCGCGTTCGCGGCGCTGCTCTGCGCCGCCCTCTGCTCCGCTGTGCCCGCGCCCGCGGACGGCGACGCGCTGCCGCTATCGGCCGCGGAGGTCGCGGCGCGCTGGCACGGCCGGCTCGCGCGCCGTCACTTCAACGCGCGGGTGCGCATGCACATGGACCTCGGCGGGCTGCGCGAGGAGCGCCGCTTGCGCGTGTTCCGGGACGACGAGGACGGCCGCGGCGAGCGCGTGCTCGTGCGCTTCGACGCGCCCGCGGATCTGCGCAACGTGGGCCTCTTGTATCTCGCTCACGCCGATCGGCCGAACGACTACTTTCTGTATCAGCCCGAGATTCGCCGCATCCGCCGCCTGCCGCAGTCGGTGGCGAACGACGACGTGTATGGCATCGACCTCGAGTTTCTCGGCTTCGGAGTCGCGCAGACCGTGCCGACGACGCTCGAGTCACTCACTCGCGAGAAGCTCGGCGGGCGCTCGGTCTGGAAGCTGGTCGAGTCCGCGCGCGAGCCGAACCCGCGCTTCGAGACGCGCCGCACCTGGATCGACCCGGCGAGCTGGGCGCCGCTCCGCACCGAGCACCTGCGCGGCGCGCGCGTCGTGCTCGTGGCCGAGACCTTGGAGCTCGCGGAGGTGCAGGGCGTTGCGACGCCCAGGCGGGTGCGCTTCGCGAAGCCGATCGAGAAGCGCGAGGTGCAGCTCGAGGTCGACTCCGTCGACTACGAGGCGCCGATCCCGGAGGAGTATTTCTCCGCGCTCGCGCTGCTGCGGGCGGCGACGCCCGAGTAGAATCGCGGCGTGGCGAAAGCAGTGAAGAGAGCTCCGAAGACCAAGAAGGCCAAGCCAGGCGCGGCGCGCAAACGCCTGACTCCCGCGAAGGAGAAGCGCGGGCTAGAGGCCGCGGACGCGCCGCTCGCGTTCGACGCGGCGGAGCTCGCGGATCTCGCCGCGATCGTGCGCGCCGCGGGTGGCGCGCCCGTGGGCGCGTACCGCGACCCGCTCTCCAGTCGCGCGCTGCTCGTCGCCGTGCTGCCGCTCGACGCGATCGAGCCCACCCCGTTCCAGCGCGACCTCTCGCCCACGCACGTGAAGCGACTCGCGCAGAAGATCCAGGAGTCGGGCCCCTTCCTCGATCCCGTGATCGCGGTGCGAGGCGCTTCGGGCCGACTCTGGACGCCGAACGGCCGGCACCGTCTGGCGGCGGCGAAGCTGCTCGGCATGCGCGCACTCACCGCGCTCGTCTCGCCCGACGAGGCGCTCGCCTACAAGATCCTCGCGCTCAACACCGAGAAGGCGCACAACACCAAGGACCGCAGCCTCGAAGTGATTCGCATGGCGGAGTCGCTCGCCAAGAGTCAGCCGCGCGCGCGCGAGTCCGAGCTCACGGCGGAGTTCGAGCAGCCGGCGTTTCTCACGCTCGGTCTCTGCTACCAGAAGACGCCGCGCTTCGCGGGCGGCGCGTATCTCTCGTTCTTGCGCCGCGTCGAGCGCTTCGCCGAGAAGCCGCTGCCGGCGAGCTTGCGCGAGCGCGCCGGCTTCGCGGCGCGCCTGCTCGAGATCGACCGACGCGTGAAGGAGATCGTCGCGGGTCTGCAGGCGCGCGGCTTCCAGTCCCCGTACCTGCGCACGTTCGTGGTCGCGCGCATCAACCCGGTGCGCTTCGTGAAGCCGAAGAAGGGGGACACGGCGCTGCCGATGCCGATCGGCGCCGCGCTCGTGCGCATGGCCGCGAGCGCCAAGAAGTTCGACGCGACGTCGGTGCGCGAGCGCGACCTGGCGCTGGTCGCCGCGGTCTCGTCGGGCGAGCCCGAGGCGGAATGAGGCGCGTACACTGTTGGGTGTCGGGCCGCGTCCAGGGCGTGTTCTTCCGCGGCGCGACGCAGGCGCGCATGCGCGATCTCGGCGTGCGCGGCTGGGTGCGCAATCTGGCGGACGGGCGCGTCGAGGCGCTCCTGGAAGGGGAGCCCTGTGCCGTGGACCAGGCGCTCGATTTTCTGCGCCGCGGCCCGCGCGGCGCGCAAGTCACGGGTTTCGCGGCGCATGACGAGTCGAGTGGCGACGCGCTCGGCGCGTTCGAGATCCGCGGCTAGTGGCGCGCATCGCCCTCTCGGGCGCGTCGGGGCTGATCGGCACGCGCCTGCGCGCCGCCCTCGCCGCGGACGGGCAGCGCGTGCTGCGCCTGGTGCGCGGCACTCCCGGAGAGGGCGAGGTCGCCTGGGACCCGCGGAACGGGCAGCTCGATGCCGCGAGTCTCGACGGAGTCGACGCGTTCGTGCACCTCTCGGGAGAGCCGATCGCCGGTGCGCGTTGGACCGCGGCGCGCAAGGCGGAGATCGTCGCGAGTCGAGTCGGCTCGACCCGCCTGGTCGCCGAGACGCTCGCGCGCATCGCTGAGAAGCCTGCCCTCCTGTGCGCCTCGGCGGTCGGGTTCTACGGAGACCGGGGGAGCGAGTGGCTCGACGAGGCGAGCCCGTGCGGGAGCGGCTTCCTCGCGGACGCCTGCGCGCAGTGGGAGCGCGCGTGCGACCCGGCGCGGGAGGCCGGGCTGCGCGTCGTGAATCTGCGCATCGGCTTCCTGCTGGATCCCGAGGGCGGCGCGCTGCCCACGCTCGTGCTGCCACACCGGCTCGGGCTCGGCGGGCGCATCGGCTCCGGCGCGCAGTATGTCTCGTGGATCTCGAGCGCCGATCTCGTCGCCGCGATCCAACACGCACTGGTGTCGCCCGCGCTGGTCGGCCCGCTGAATCTGGTCGCTCCCGCGCCCGTTCCGAACGCGGAGTTCTCTGCCACGCTCGCGCGTGTGCTGCGCCGGCCCGCGCTCCTGCCCATTCCTGCGCGGCTCCTGCGCTTCGCCCTCGGCGCAGCGGCCGACGAGCTCGTGCTCGCCGGCCAGCGCGTGCGCCCGGCGAAGCTCGTCGCCAGCGGCTTCGGCTTCCGCGACGCCGAGCTCGAGCCCGCGCTGCGCCGCATCCTCGCGTGACTGGGCCTAGTGGACGCCGAAGCCCGGCACGAGCGCGCCCGGCTCGACGCCGAGCGAGCGCAGCGCCAGGTCCCACATGCGCTCGGCGGGCGCGTCGAAGACCAGCTCGGGAGTCAGATCGGCGGTGAGCCACGCGCCCTGCGCGAGCTCGCTCTCCAGCTGATGCGCGCCCCAGCCCGCGTAGCCGGCGAAGAAGCGCATGCGCCGCGGCGGCTTCTCGACCAGCACGCGGAAGTTCTCCGGCGACGTCGAGAGCGAGATGCCATCGGTGAGCTCGAGGGTGCCGTCCGGCGCGAGCGACCCCGCCGGCTCGTGCAAGAGCCAGCCGGATTCGGGACTCACGGGGCCGCCAACCCAGATCACCGCGGACGGATCGCCGCGCCAGCGCATTCCCATGGGTGCGGTGATGTCGATGACCGGCGTCTCGCTCGGGCGGTTCAGCACCAGGCCGAAGGACCCCTGATCGCTGTGCTCCACCATCAGTACGACCGCACGCGCGAAGTTCGGATCATCGAGCTGCGGCATCGCCAACAGGAGGCCGGGCGCGATCGAGTCACCGCTCATGTTCGCAGTCTACCTCGCGCCAGCGCCCGCTGCAGCGTCGATCGCGGAATGCACGGCGTCCGCGAGCGCGGTGACGCCGGCCTGCCCGGCGCGCGGCTCGCTGAGTCCGTTCGAGAGGATCGCGACCGCGAGGTCTTTGCCGGGATCCGCGAAGGCGGTGTTCACCAAAAAGTGTCCCCCATGGCCGTACGTGCCCGGGGTGGCGCGCGTGCCGCAGTCGTCGAGGGCGGGCACGACGTGCTTCAGGTGGAAGCCGAGGCCCCAGGGGATGTCGCGCACGAAGGTTCGATCCCGGATGCCTGCGACGTGCGGGAACGTGGCGCAGCGCACCAGCGCCGCCGAGAGGATGCGCCCGTTCGCGCCGCGGCCGCCGTCGAGCAGCGCGCGATAGAACGCGACGAGACTGCGCGCGCGCGCGATGCCGCTCGCACCGGGAATCACGGCGGCGTGGGTGCGCGGGTCGTTCCAGAACGCCGCTTCCGTCTCCGGCGGTGCGCCCTTCACGGCGCGCGTCTGCACGCGCATGGGCGGCCCCGCCAGATCCTGCGGTCGGCCGAGCGCGAAGCCGTCGCGCGGGATCGCGAGCGGATCGAGCACGCGCGCGCGCAACGCGTCCGGCAAGGGCCGGCCGTCGAGCCGCTGCACGAGCTCGCCCGCGACGAACCAGGCCGACGTCGGGTGGTAGCCGCGGTCGGTGCCCGGCTCCCAGGCGAGCGGCATGTCGCACACGAAGCGCAGCGCGGCATCCCAGTCGCGTGACACCCGCGACAAGTCCCGAGACAGCTCGGGCGTGTTGTCGGGAAAGCCGCCGCGGTGCGACAGGAGCTGTGCGAGCGTCACGCGGCTCTTGCCGTGCGCGCCGAACTCGGGGATGTGCGTCGCCACGCGAGTGTCGAGCTCGAGCTTTCCCTCGTCGACGAGTTGCAGCAGGGCGACCGCGACGAACGGCTTCGTCGCGCTCCACAACACGTATGTCGCGTCGACGCTCGCGCCCGGGCCGAGCGCGCGTTCGAACACGCGGCGGCCACGCCAGTCGACGGCGATCTGCAAGGTCGGCCGCAGGCCGCTCGCGAGCTGGCGCGCCATCTCGCTCTCGAGCGCGGCGAAGTCCGGTTCCACCCCGATCGCATGATACGCTTCTCGCAGGGAGGAACCGCCGTGCAGCTTCCGCTCTACTTCGACTACGCGTGCCCCTGGGCGTATCTCGGCTCGCATCGCGCCGAGGCCTACTTCCGCGACCTCGGCGTCGAGATCGACTTCCGCCCCGTGCACCTGCGCCGGCTGGTCGAGGCCGGCGTCGGCAAGCCGCCGGAGCTCGGACCGCGCAAGCTGGCCAACGCCGCGAACGACATCCGCCACTGGGCTGAAGCGCTGGGCGCCGAGTTTTCGCCTTCGGCTCGCGCGCTCTACAAGAGCGACACGCAGCTCGCGCTGCGCTGCGCGCTGGTCGCGAAGGACCTCGGCCGCTTCCGCGAGCTCCACTATCCGGTGTACCGCGCGCGCTGGGCCGACGCGCGCGACGTCTCGCAAGAGGACGTGCTCGCGGAGCTCCTGCGCGGCGCCGGGCTCGATGCCCCCGCGGTGCTGGCGCGCGCGAAGTCGCCGGAGCTGGAAGAGCGACTCACTCGCGACACGGGGGCCGCGATCGCGCGCGGCGTGTTCGGCGTGCCGACGATCTTCGTCGGCGACGAGATGTTCTGGGGCAACGACCGCTTCGAGCTGGTGCGGTTCTACGTGCAGAAGGCCGCTGCGCGCGGCTGAGGGGAGTCGAGATGTTCAAGGTCGTCGCCGCCTGGTCGCATCCGAAGAAGCAGGACATCGCAGCGTTCGAGAAGCACTACCTCGGCATTCACGCACCGCTCGCCAACGCGGTGCCCGAGCTGCGCCGCATCGTGCTCACGCGCACCGACACCGGGCTCGAAGGGGGGGCCCCGGCGTTCCACCGCATCGCCGAGATGGCGTTCGACAGCGAGGAAGCGCTCGCCCGCAGCAGTCACTCGCCGCAGTGGAAGGCGCTGCGCGAGGACGCGGGCGTGATGATCGGAAAGTTCGACGTGAAGCTCGACGTGGGCATCGGCTGGGAGGAGGCGACCAGCCTGGGAGGCGGCTTCGCTCTCGATGAGGTCGACCGCCTGCTCTCGACCACGCGCGCGGTGCGCAAGCGCCTCGATCTCGCGAAGCCGGTCCCGAAGCAGGTCGTGCTGGAGTGCATCCGCCTCTCGCAGCAGGCGCCCACCGGCTCGAACCGCCAGGCCTGGCGCTGGGTGGTCGTCACCGACCCGGCGAAGCGCAAGGCGCTGGCCGGGATCTACAAGCGCGGCGGCGCCGAGTATCTCGAGCAGGCACTGAAGGCGACGCCGCCCGCCGACGCCCAGACGCGGCGCGTATACGACTCGGCGCTCTGGCTCGTGGAGCACCTCCACGAGGTGCCGGTGCACGTGATCCCGTGCGCGCTCGGCCGCGTGAACGACTCACTGCCGCTCGGCATGCGCGCCGGCTTCTACGGCTCGATCTATCCCGCGGTGTGGAGCTTCCAGCTCGCGCTGCGCTCGCGCGGCCTGGGCTCGGTGCTCACGACCCTGCACATGAACCGCGAGGAAGAAGCCGCCGAGCTGCTCGGCATCCCGAAGGATGTGACTCAGGTGGGGCTGCTGCCCGTCGCGTACACCAAGGGCACCGACTTCAAGCCGGCGGATCGCCCGGCGCCCGATTCCATCACCTACTTCGATCGCTGGTCTTAGCGGCTGACACCGCTGAGGAGTATCTCGACGTGGCGCTCGAGCTTTGCGCGCAGGACGGCCGAGCCGAGGCGGCCGCCGAGCTCGCCCTGGCGCGCGGTTCCGTAGCCGGCGGCGAGGATCAGCTCGACGAGCTCGGCGCGGCGGCGTGAGTCCAGCCCGAGTCCGCCCTCCTTGATCGCGCGCTCGAGTGCGCCGCGAAACGCGCGGTCGAGCTTCGCGAGCGGCTCGGCGGCGATCGTCGCGCTTCCGTCCAGCAGCTCCGGGGCGTGGGGGCTGCCGGCGAGCAAACGCTGGAAGTGGCCGATCTTCGCGTCGAGCGCTCCCGCGAGCCGGCGCGCCAGCCCGCCCGGCGCGGCGAGCGCCGCATCGACCGCTCGGAGCGACTGGTGACAGAGCTCCACGGCGAGCGCGGCGAACAGCTCCTCCTTGGAGCCGAAGTGGAGGTAGATCGTGCCCTTCGCGAGCCCGGCCTCGACCGCGACATCCTCGATCGCAGTGCGGCGAATGCCGCTCTTCCAGAAACACGTCTGCGCGGCCGCCAGGATCGCCGCGCGCCGCTCCGGCGCGGCGGCGGGCGGCGCCTTCGCGCGCCGCGTACCTTTCAGCCGTATTGGAATGTCGCCCTCCGCGAATGACCGTATAGACGAGTCCGGTCATTCGGTCTACCGTTGCTTCGCACCATCGAGGAGCAGCCCATGCAGATCCGCGTCAACGGAGCCGCGCACGAGATCGACGTCGAGGGCGAGATGCCGCTCCTCTGGGCGCTGCGCGACGCGCTCGATCTCACCGGCACGAAGTACGGCTGCGGCGTCGCCTACTGCGGCGCGTGCACGGTGCTCCTCGACGGGAAGCCCGTGCGCAGCTGCACGCTTCCCGTCGCCGCCGCGGCGGGCAAGGAAGTGACCACGATCGAAGGTCTCGGCAAGCCCGGCGCGCTGCACCGGGTCCAGCGGGCATGGCTCGAGCACCAGGTCCCGCAATGCGGCTACTGCCAGTCGGGGCAGATTCTCGCGGCGGTGGCGCTGCTCAAAGCGACTCCGAATCCGAGCGATGCCGAGATCGACGCGGCGATGACCAACGTGTGTCGCTGCGGAACGTACGGGCGCATCCGCGCTGCGATTCACGCCGCGGCGCGGGCGTAGCGGGGTCGGGTATGGCGATCTCGCGGCGCGCGTTCATCGTCGGCGGCACGCTGGCCGGCGGCGGCCTCTTGGTCGGCTACGTGCTGGCTCCGTTCTCGAACTTGAAGCGCGCCCGCTCGCTCGGCGCGACAGGCGACGAAGTCCTGCTGGCGACCTGGGTGAAGCTCGCGCCAGACGACACGGTGACCGTGATCGTGCCGCACTCCGAGATGGGGCAGGGCGTGAACACCTCACTCGCGATGATGCTCGCCGAAGAGCTCGATGCGGACTGGAGTCACGTGCGCGCCGAGCAGGCTCCGCCGGATCACGCGTTTGCGAACGGCGCGCTGGCGCGCGGCTATCTGATGGGGGACTGGAGCATCCCGCACGCGCTCTCGGGCGCGGCCGACTTCACGATGCGCAAGGCCGCCGAGTTCCTGAACGCGCAGATCACCGGCGGCAGTCTTTCGGTGCGCGCCACCGGCGTGGCGGG
>DATFUE010000056.1:0-3153 GCA_035261165.1 Myxococcota bacterium | reverse complement strand
GCGGCGCACATCGGCAACTCACTCGAGGATCTCGACTACATCGAGCGCAACCCGGCCTTCGAGGTGCATTCCTACGAGCACACCAACGACCCGCGCGCGATCGCCGCGCACGACGACATGATCGCGATGAACGGCGCGCTGATGGTCGATCTCACCGGCCAGATCGGCGTGTACGCCTTCGGCCCGCGCGTCTACACCGGCCTCGGCGGGCATCTCGGATTCGCGCTGGGCGCGTTCCTGGCGAAGCGCGGGCGCTACGTCACGGTGTTGCCCTCGACCGCACGCGGCGGGAAGGTGTCCACGATCGTGCCCTCCTTCGACAAGGGGCAGATCATCTCGATCCCGCGTGAGCTCGCGGACACGGTGGTCACCGATCAGGGCGTCGCTCTGCTGCTCGGCAAGTCCGTGCGCGAGCGCACCCAGGCCATGGTCGAGATCGCGCACCCGGACTTCCGCGAGGATCTCCGGCGGGCTGCCCGCGAGCTCTACTGGCCCTGACTTGCGGGGCCCTGACTTGGGGGCCCGCGCGTGTCTCGTACCGGTGAGGCGCGCGGGTCTCGCGCGCCGCGGCGGACCTCTCACGCGTTCTGGTCGAGATACTCGGAGAGGCCGAAGCCCACGCGCTTCCCGTCGAGGAGATACTCGGTCATGCCCTCGCCGATGTGCGTGTTCTGTCCGCTGCGGCGGTTGCGCAGCGGAATGAAGCCGCGCACGCGGCCCTCGATCCGGTGCTTCGCGCCGTCCTCGAGGGAGATGTTCGCGCGCAGCGCGGAGTGATAGCGGGTGCCGGTCTCGTAGTCGGTCTCGAGCTCGACCCCGGTGATCGGCACGAGCTCCAGGCCCTTGTGAAACACGCCGCCCACCCGGTCACCGACGATCGAGATCACCATGCCCAGGTCGTCGCCGAAGTTCCCCGTGATCCAGCGGTAGGACGGCGTCGCCTGCCAGTAACGCGGTCCCCAGGAGTGGTCGCGCAGGCCATGGCCGCGGATCTGGATCGGCGCCGCGCCGTCCAGCGCCAGCTCGCCCGACACCTTCATGTGTTGCTCGAAGTGTGCGCGGGCGAACTCGTTGCCGTCGCCGGGTTTGCCGACGTGGCCGTAGAGCGGCCCGACGCCTTCGTGCACGAGGTCGAGCGCGAGCCGCTTGTGGGGGTTCTCCTTGAACGCCTTGCCGGGGTCCTGCATCGCGCGCGGATCGGCGAGATAGACGACCGACCCGTCGTAGCGCGTGCGCAGCTTCTCGCCCGGCACGAGCACCTCGACCGACAGACCGCCCGCGTCCCAGCCGTCGTTCGAGCTGATCGCCGGGCGCTTGTAGTTGAACAGCGCCGAGCCGTCCGGGTCGTAGACGATCACGGTCAGCTCCGCGTAGCCCTCGTTCGCGCGGTTCCCGATGCGCACGAAGCCGCCGCGGCGCTGCTCGCGGTCGAAGAAGTTGAAATACACCGACTCGTTGAAATTCGTCTCGGGCCCGAGCGGGTGCGTGTAGTCATCCTCGGGACGGACGTTACCGACGATCTTCGCCATGTCCGCCATCCTAGCCTAAAGCGCCACGGCTCCGGCTCCGATCGGTGACCTGGAAGACAATGGCGCCGAGAGCCAAGTATCCGCGTTTCCGACGCATCGACGGAACGCACCCCTGGAAGCGTCGCGTGGCCGGCGGCTTCGTCGACTACACCGCTCGGCGGCGCCGCGACGGCCAGGTCGCGTTCTTCAACTTCGCGCTCGCCAAGGACATGGGGCTGGTCCCGCAGGCGCATCCCGATCGGCTGAACCCGGAGCTGTCGCGCGCCATCCTCGCGACCTTCGGGCTGCAGATCCTGAACGAATGGGACTACCTGAACCACACGCGCGTGCGCGAGCGCGACCGCCTGCCGCACACCTACATGGCGACGCGCTATCTGCAGCTCCAGCATCCGGGCCGGCGCGGCACGACGTCGGGCGACGGGCGCAGCGTCTGGAACGGGACGATCACACACGCCGGTGTCACCTGGGACGTGTCGAGCTGCGGCATCGGAGTGACTCGCCTGTGCCCGGCGACCGCGCTCGAGGGCCGCTTCTTCCGCACCGGCTCGCGCACCGCGAGCTACGGCTGCGGCACGGCGGCGCTCAGCGAGGGCATCTCCGCAGCGCTGCTCTCCGAGACCTTCCACCGCAACGGCATCGAGACGGAGCGCGTGCTGGCGGTGATCGCGCTGCCGAACGGCCAGGCGATCAACGTGCGCGCGGGCAGGAACCTGCTGCGCCCCTCTCACTTCTTCGCGCCCTTGAAGCAGGGCGACCTGCCGCGGCTGCGCGCCGCGATCGACGTGTTCGCCGAGCGCCAGATCCGCAACGCCGATTGGCCGCGGCTTCCGCCGGGCGCCGCGCGCTACCGGTTTCTCGCCGACGAAGCCGCGCGCCGCTTCGCGCGCGCCGCCGCCACCTTCGAGAGCGAGTACGTGTTCTGCTGGCTGGACTGGGACGGCGACAACGTGCTCGCGAGCGGCGGCATCGTGGACTACGGCTCGGTGCGCCAGTTCGGCCTGTATCACCGCGAGTACCGCTTCGACGACGCGGAGCGCTGGTCGACGACGATCCCCGAGCAGCGCGTGAAGGCGCGCTACATCGCGCAGTGTTTCGCGCAGATTCGCGCCTATCTCCTGGAGGGCACGAAGCGCCCGCTCGACGAGTTCGCGCGCGATCCGTGTCTGCGCATCTTCGACCGCGAGTTCGCCGCGACCAAGCTGCGCCTGCTCGGGCGCAAGCTCGGGCTGCGCCCCGAGACGGGTGCGTTCCTGGTGCGCGCGCGCGGGCGCGAGCTCGAGCGCTTCCGGCGCGCGTTCGCGTACTTCGAGCGCGCGCGCTCCGCCCGCGGCCCGCACAAGGTGCCCGACGGACTCACTTGGAACGCCGTATTCAGCACGCGTGATTTGTTGCGCGAGCTGCCGGCGAGGCTGCTCTCCGACCCGCTCGCCCTGCCCCCGCGCGAGCTGCTCGAGCTGTCACTCTCGAGCTACGCGGCGCGCGCCGATCGCCGGCCCACGCCGACCCGGCTGCGCATGGCGGGTCGCTTCCAGCGTTCCTACCTCGCGCTGATGCGCGCCGCCGCGGCGCACGAGGGACGCCCGCTCGAGGATCTGTTGCACGAGGTCGCGCGCCGATCGGCGGT
>DATFUE010000055.1:0-7542 GCA_035261165.1 Myxococcota bacterium | reverse complement strand
TCCTCCGGATAGTCGTGCGTGATGATGTTGATCGAGCCTCCCGACGAGTTACTCGGCAGCTCGGGCGCGAAGGTCTTCGCGACGACGAGGTTCGTGACGACCTCCGAGGGGAACAGGTCGAGCGGCACCGATTGCCGGTCGGGGTCCGGACTCGGGATCGGCGCGCCGTTGTATAGCGTGCTCGAGTAGCGGTCTTCGAGGCCGCGGATGATCGCGAACTGCCCCTTCACCACGTTCACGCCGGGGACGAACTTCAGCGCGTCTGCGACGTCGCTGGCGGCGAACTTCGAGAACTCCTCGGCAGAGAGCATGTTCAGCAGCTGGTCGGAGCTCTCGCGCGAGGCTTCGATCGCCTCGGCTTTGGTGCCGACGACGACGAACTCCTCGACGTCGGTGGGGATCTCGGGCGCGTCGGCCGAGAGCGCGTTGAGGTTCAGGTCGGCGCGCGGCGACTCACCAGGCCGCACCACGAAGCGCTCGATCTTCGCGGGCTTGAAGCCGCTCTTCTCGATCAGCACCTTGTAGGTGCCGGCGGGGACGCCCGTGAGCTCCCAGGTGCCGTCGGCGCCGGTGAGTCGCGTCTCCTTGAACGGGGCACTTCCGGCGGTGAGAGCGGGCCCGGTCACGACCACCGACGCCGCTTCGACCGGATTGCCCGACGTGGCGTCGAGCACCCGGCCGGCGATCGTGCTCTCGACGTCCGCAGCCCGCGCGAGCGTGGAGGCGACGAGAAGCACGAGTGTCGGAATCGTGAGCGCTGCGCGCGCGCGCGGGGAGGAACTCATGCGCGGGGGACTCTACCGGCGCGGGCACGCGGCCCTTCGACGGACTCGCGTGGAGCGCGTGTTGATTCTGTGACGACCCTGTGGGCGCCGACTCAGTTCGAAGCGGCGACGCGCAGCAGCTTCTTCTGGTCCTGGCGCGCGCGCTGCTCCGCGGTGTACCGCAGGTAGCTCTCCGCCGCGGCGCGCGTCTTTGCGTCGCCCTGCGCGGCGCGGAACTCGCGCTCGGCGTCGTCGAAGTGGTCGGCGCCGAGCTGCGCCACGCCCAACAGCAGGTGCACGGAGGCGCGCCGCTCGGGCTTCGCGTTCGCGAGCGCCCTCTCGAACGCGCCGATCGCCGCCGGGTAGCGCTCGCGCTGCAGGTGCATCTGCCCGAGCAGGAGATACACCTCGCCGTCGGCCGAGAGCTCGGCGGCCTTCGCGAGCGGCTCGAGCGCCTTGTCGCTCTCGCGCGCCGCGATGTAGCAGTTCGACAGCAGGCGGTACGCCTCGGCGTCGGGCTTCACGTTGCCCGCCGCGAGGCCGCTCCATCTCCTGCGCGCACTGGAATGGCGCGTCGCGCACGAACATCAGCCGCGCGAGCTGGCGGAACTCGGGGTCCTCGGCGAGCAGCTTCGCCTCGTCGGCAAGGCGCAGGCTCGCGAGCGCCTCTTGGTCGCGCTGCAGATAGTTCAGCACCGCGGAGAGCTGCACCCAGTACTTCTTGTTGCCCGGCGACATGCTGACCAGGCGCTGCAGAGTCACCGCGACGTTGGCGTAGTCGCGCTTCTGGCTGTAGATCGCGACCAGGAGCTGCACCCAGCTCTCCTTCGGCGTCTCGCTCTTCTCGATCGCCAGCTTCGCCGGCTCGAGCGCCAGATCGAACTTCTCCTGCTGCACGAGGATCATCGCCTTCAGGTAGTAGGCGTCGGGCTTGGGGTCCGCCTCGGCCGCGAACCACCCGTCGATCAGCTCGAGCGCGCGGTCGTAGCGACCGAGCTGTGTGTAGAGCTGCGCGAGCGAGTAGACCATCACCTGCTCGGCCTGCGGGTCGAGCGCCTTCTGCGCGAGCGACTTCTCGAACTCCTCGGCCGCCCGCTCGTTCATGCCCTTGTTGACGTAGATGTAGCCGCGGAAGCGGTAGATCTGCGCCGACTCCGCCGGCGTGAGCTTGGAGCGCTTCGCGAGGTCGTTCACGACGGCGAGTGACTCCTCGAGGTTGTCCTTCTGCATCAGCTCGTAGGCGACCAGCAGCTTCTCTGCGACCGGCTTGTGCAGGCCGGCGCCGTGCGCCTTCTTCTTCTTCTCGGCGTGGGCGACGCCCGTGAGCGCCGCGACGACGATCAGCGCCACCAAGACCGCGCGCGCGGCCCGCATCAGCTGTCCATCCGGAAGCGCAAGACGACTTGCTGGCCCGGCGTCTCGGCGGGCTTTCCGCCCTTCAACTGCGGCTGATACTTCCATTTGCTGACCGCCTGCAGCGCATTGCGCTCGAATATGGAGTTACTCGACTTGACGACTTCGGGGTCCTTTACGGAACCCGCCGTGGAGATCGTGAATCGCACCTGGACCCAGCCCTCGAGCCCGCGCTGCCGCGCCTGCTGCGGGTACTGCGGCTCGATGCGCACCAGCGGCAGCGGATCGCGGTCGCTGAGCCCCGCGCCGAACGAGGCGCTCGTGCCGTCGCCGCCTCTCCCCCCCGCGGAGCCGAACTCGGCGCCGAGCCCCGCCGCGAGCGCCTCGACGTCGAGGCCCGGATCGAAGCCCTGCTTCTGCGCGACCGCCAAGGTGGGAGTCACCGGCGCCTGCTCGACCTTCACGCGCTCGGGCTTCGCGCGCTTCTTCTCCTCGATCTCCACCTCGCGGCGCAGCCGGACGAACTCGATCCGCGGCTGACTCAGCGCCGCGTCGGCCGCCGTGCGCACGTGCGTGAGCGCGCGCAGGAAGCCGAACAGCCCGCCGACGAGCACGAACGACAGCGCGAACGCGATCGGAAATCTGTATCTCGACACCAGTCATTGGGCGACGGTGCTTCCCGCACCGATGCCCACCTCCTTGATGCCTCCGAGCTTCACCTCGTCCATCACCTGCGCGAGCAAGCCGCTCTTCGAGGCCTTGTCGGCGAGGACGATGACGGTGTCTTCGGGTCGTTCGAGGTGCAGGCGCTCGATCACCGGCCGCACCTCGCGCAGGTCGACCTGGCGCCGGTCCATCCAGATCTCTCCGTTGGGGCGGATGGCGATCAGGATGTTGCCGCTCTCGTCGTGCTGCGCGGTCGACGCGAGCGGGCGACTCACGCTGACTCCCGCCTCGCGCACGAACGAGGTGGTGATGATGAAGAAGATCAACAGGTTCAAGACGAAGTCGAGCATCGGCGCGAGGTCGATGCCGTGCTCTCCGTCGGCGCTGCTCCCGTGGCGTCGCGAGCGCATGCGCTACCTCGACGAGGTCCCGAAGGAGACGTTGTCGACGCCGCCTTCGCGCACCTGATCGATCACCATCACCAGCAGGCCCGTCTCGGCGTTCTTCTCCGCGGTCACCATCACGCCCCACTCGGGCTTCTGCGCGTGGAGTCTCTCGACGTTGGCGCGCACCGCGCGCACGTCGACCATGCGGTTGTCGACCAGCACGTCGCCGGCCGCCTTCACCACGACCGAGATGCTGCCGGTCTCCTTGCCGGAGGCGGGGCCGCTCGCGCCGCCGCCGTGGCGCGCCACCGGCAGCGCGAGCTCCTTCACGAAGACCGCGGTGATGATGAAGAAGATCAACAGGTTCAAGACGAAGTCCAGCATCGGCGCCAGGTCGATGCCCGTCGACTCGTCGTGGGCGAAGTGCCGCCGCATGCGCACGTCAGTACACCAGCTTGTCCGCGAGCAGCTCGGTCTCGCGCCGCGTGCGTGACTGGAAGTAGTAGTTGGGGTAGAGACCGGTGATGCTGATCGCGAGACCCGAGAGGGTGCAGATCATCGCGTGAGACACTCCGCTCGCCATCGCGCGCGCGTCGGCCGAGCCGCGCAGCGCCATCGAGTCGAACACCTCGAGCATGCCGCTCACCGTGCCGACCAGACCGAGCAGCGGCGAGAGCGGCACGAGCACGCGCAGGAGCGGGAGCCCCGCGCTCATCGCGGCGTTCACGCGAGACACCATCGCGGCGCGGATCTGCCGCGCGCCCCAGGAGCGCCGATCCGCGCGCGCCTGCCACGCGGCCTGTGTCTCCGCCGCCTGCCGCGGCAGCACGCGCGCGAAGTACCAGTAGCGCTCGATCACGAGCGTCCACATCGCGAAGCCGCACACGAAGATGCCGCCGACGAAGGGGCCGCCTTCGCGCACGAGGTCGCCCACCGAGCGCGTCGGCCAGAAGAGCACCTGAGTCAGCGACTCAAGCACTGCGCAGCTCCTTGCGCTCCTTCGTGCGCTCCAGGCTCTCCGCGAGAAGGCCCGTGCTCTGCTCGTCGAGGATCTGCACGAGCTGGCGCGAGATCGAGACCAGGCCGGCGTTCGCGAACAGGAGCGGGATCGCGATGCCCAGGCCGAGCACGGTCGCGATCATCGCCTGGCCGATGCCGTTGGCCATGAGCCGCGGGTCACTCGAGCCCGACTCGGTGATGCTCTGGAACGTGATGATCATGCCGATGACGGTGCCGATCAGGCCGAGCAGCGGGCCCGCGGCGACCGCCAGGCGAAGAAACGCCTGGAAGCGCTCGAGCCGCGGCACCTCGCGCAACACGGCCTCGGAGATGCGCAGCTCCGCGACCTCGGCGTCTTCGTTCAGGCTGTCCAGGTCGGCCTTCACCGAGGCCAACACGCGCCCGAGCGGATTGTCCTGCGTCGGCTCGTCGAGATGCGCGAGCTGGCGACTCACCGCAATGCGCGTGCGCACCAGGAAGATCGCCTGGTAGAACGCCAGCACCAGGCCGATGACTCCGACGGCGATGATCACGTAGCCGACCGCTTCGCCCTTGCGGATCCGCTCGAGGATGTCCGGCCGCTGCACGATCAGCGACAGCAACACGCCGCGCGAGGGGTCGACGGCGGCCGCGACGTAGCCGTCCGACGCGTTCTCCACGTCTCTCGCGTGACTCAGGAGCGAGCCCGGCGGCTGGCGCGCGAGCACGCCGAGCTTCCCGACGCTGGGGAGATAGTTGAGATAGCGCCCGTCACTGAGCGCGACGAATCCGCCGATGCGCACCACGTCCGACTCGAGCGGCGCGCCGTCGGCGTTCACGATCTGGGACTTCCAGCGCACCACGCGGCCGCTCTCGGTCATCTCGCGCTGGATCTCGAACCAGAGCTTCTCGAGCTCCTCGATCGACGGAAGCGACTTCGCCTTGCCCAAGCCTGCGAAGAACTCGTCGCGCCTCGGGAACTGAGCGCTGAGCAGCGAGTTGTACATGAGCGACGAGCCATCGCCGGCCACCTGGCGCACCACCCCGAAGAGCTCGCCGAGGTTGCCCACGCGCTCGGTCAAGAGACCGTCGAGCTCGCCGAGCTTCAGCTCGTTCGCGTCGAACTGCGCGGAGAGCGCCTTGCTGCGCGCTTCGGCCGCGTCGCGCGCCTTCAGCGCGTCGGCCAGGAGCCTGGACTGCTGATCGCGGCGGGCGAGGAACTCCTTCTCGCGCGCCGCGTTCACTTGCGCCTCGCGCTCGCGCGTGTGCGCCGTCTGCTCGAGCAGCTCGTCGAGCGTCTGGGCGCCGAGGGCCGGAACGGCGAGCCCGAGAGACGCTGCCAGCGCGAGCCAAGTGACGAAACCGTGAAGGCGGCTCACGACTTCACGTCCTTCGGCGCGGGCACCGGCACGATCAGCATTTCCGGCGCCGAGAGCTTCTTCGCGACCGCGACGCCCTGCTTGAAGCTGTGCTGATAGTCGTCGTCGATCGTCCAGGCCTTCTTCCGCGCGTCCCAGTAACCGGTCTCTTTCCCGTCGAGTGTCTGGTAGAGCAGTGATACGCGGCCGACGCGCAGGAATTGCACGGTGCGCGCGCCCTCGCCGTCGCCCAGCTTCGCCTCGTAGGCTTCGATCGTACGCCCGTAGTCCATCTCGACCTGGTACGCCTCGAGGATGCGGCGGTACTTCTCCGAGATGGTGACGTCGGCGCGCGTCATCATCTGCTGCAGCCCGGTGACCCGTCGGCTGCGTTCCTCGACGAGGAACGGCACGTCGAGCGCGACGAACTGCGCAAGTGTGTCGAGCATCTTCTGCATCAGCGGAGTCACTTCGCGGGCGGTGCGCTCGACCTCGAGCAGCTGCGCGTTGACTCCGTTCATCTCCTCGCGCTGTGACTGGACCTGCGCGCTGAGCTGGTCGGCGTACGCGCTGTAGCTCTCGGTGTCCGCCAGCGCCTTGCGGTACTCGGACAGGAGCTTCTGTGTCTCGTCGTCGAGCTCGTTCACCCGCTCCTGTGAAGCCTTCGCCGCGGCGTCCGTTCCGATCTGCTGCTTCACGACGGTGTCGAGATCCGTCTTCTGGGCGAACGCCGGAACGGCCTGCGCGAGCGAGAGTGCCCACGCCAGCGCCAGGCCCCATCCGGTCGCTTTGCGCAGCATTCGCGGCGAGACTAGACAGGGCGGGTGGCGCAGTCGTGGATCGCTCGTGAGGACTCTGCGAACTCGGCGTGAAGGAACCGCGCGATTGGCGGGGGTGTCAGTGCGTGGCGGGGTAGACCGGCTCCGGCGCTGGACCCTCGGGAGATGCGAGCGCGTCCGCGAGATGGCTCGCGCGTTCCGCGGCCCCGAGGCCGGCGACGACCTCCTCGGCCTTCGCACGGGCATCGCGCAGCGCGGCCTCGCGCGGCTGATCGGGCGGGTAAACGCGCAGGGCGAACTGCAGGCGCATGTACAGGCGCACCAGCAGCTCGTCGCCCGCCAGGTGGCGCAGCAAGTCGTCGGCGTCGGCCCGGCGCTGCAGCTCGCGTGGATCGATACCCGCGGCGTCGAGCAGAGCGACGACGTCGATCCGGCGCAGCGCCTTGTCTTCGAGCGCGATCAGCTCCGCGTCTGCGCGTGAATCTGCGCCGCCGCGCGGCCGGGCGAACGGTGGGCGCGGTGGCGCGGCCGACTCTCGTGCGCTCTGGAACGGAGCTGGAGCCTCCGTCTCGCTCGCGGGCTCCCGCGCGCCACCGTTCTGTGACTCCGGCGCCAGCACCGGCACCGGCACCGAGCTCGGCGCCCGGTCCTGCGGGGCGCGGGCGATCCAGGCGGCTGCGAGCGCGCCGGCGATCACGAGCGCGCCGGCCGCGAATTCAATTCGAAGGCGGCGCATGGCTCAGCGTACCACCGGGCGGCCCAGACAGGCGCTTCATGGCGATGCGATGGCGGATTGTCGTGCTCCCGACGCAGAGACTTCACCAGCTCCGCACACATCCTTGGCAGGAACGCGCGATGCGCCTGCTAAACCGGCGAATGTGGCGCGCGTTCTCGTCGTCGACTCAGATCCGGCCGGGCGGGCCGAGCTGTCGAGCTGTCTCGCGTCCGCGGGCTTCTCGCTCGCCGAGGCGGCGACGGCCAGCGAGGCGGAGCAACGCCTGCGCGACTCGCCGCCGCACGCGGTCGTGCTCGACATGTTCCTGCGCGACCAGTCCGGCTTCGCCGTGTGTCGCGCAATTCGCGAGAACCCCGACGCCAAGGACGTGCCGATCCTCGTCGTCACGCGCAGCACGTCCGATCTCGATCGGATCCTCGCGCTCGAGGCCGGCGCCGACGACGTGGTGGTTCGCCCGTTCTTCCCGCGCGAGCTCGCACTGCGCGTGCGCGCGCTTTTGCGGCGTGCGGACGGCGAGCGCAG
>DATFUE010000054.1:0-2698 GCA_035261165.1 Myxococcota bacterium | reverse complement strand
GCGCCTCGATCTCACGGTGCCGCCGACGGCGCCGGGACAGATCAAGCGGCTGGGGCCCTTCGCGCACGACGCGGCCGGTAATCCCACCCCCGACAACGCGGGCTTCCCGAACGGGCGTCGCCCGAACGACGATGTGACGGATCTCGTGGTGCGCGTGGCCGGCGGCGCGAACTTCATCGCCAACAACGTCGGCGACGGGGTGAACGTGAACGAGAAGGGCGTGACTCCTGACTTCCCGTTCCTGCCGATCCCCTTCGATGGGCGGAACCGCCGCCACGTCGATCCGGGCGAGTGAGTGAGCTCTCCGCGAGAGATGCGCACCGGGCGACCCCGCCGAGTCGGGATGAAACGACTCCGCGCGGTCCTTGCGTGGCTCTTCTGTGTTGGGCTCGGCGCGCGCGTGAGCGCGGCGGCGTACGTTCCCAGTGACGACGGCGTCGTGCTCGAGTCGGTCGGCGACCAGCGCAGCCCGGAGGTGCGCGAGCTCGCGGGCCTGCAAGCGGCGCGAGCGGCGGCCCCGAGCGAGCTCGCACCGGCCCTCGCGCTCGCGCGCCGCGCGCTCGAGCTCGGGCGCCGCGACGGCGACGCGCGACTGATTGGCCGCGCCGAGGCCGCCCTCGCGCCATGGCTCGAAGGCCAGGAGCCGGCGATCGATGCGCTCATCCTGCACGCGACGGTGCAGCAGAACCGCCACGAGTTCGACGCCGCGGAGCGCACGCTCGAGCGTGTCCTTGCGCGCGATCCGCGCAATGCCCAGGCCTGGTTTACGCGCGCGGTGATCGACGGGGTTCGGGGCGATCCGCATGGCTCGCTCGCGAGCTGCGCGCGCTTGCTCGGCCGCCTGGACGCCCTCTGGGTGAGCGCGTGCGCGAGTCAGGCGCGCTCGCGCGCCGGTCACGCGCGCGAGAGCTACACCGCGCTGCGTAGCCAACTCGAACGCTCGCCCGCCGCGCCGCCAGCGCAGCGCGCATGGGTCGAGCTGGCGCTGGGTGAGATCGCGGTGCGGCTCGGCGACACAGCGAGCGCCGAGACGCATCTGCGCCGCGCGCTCGCGCTCGACCCCGACGATGTCGGCGCGCGCGCGGACCTCGCGGACTTGTGGCTCGACACGGGCCGCGCCACCGAGGTGCGCGATCGGCTCGCCGGCGAGGTGCGTGCAGACACGTTGATCTTGCGCCTGACATTGGCGGAGCACGCGCTCGGCGACCCGGCCTTCGAGACACACGCGCGCCTGCTCGAAGCGCGCGCCGAGGAAGCCCGCCTGCGCGGCGCGAGCGTCCACGCGCGCGAGGAGGCGCGCCTCGCGCTCGAGGTGCGGGGGGATGCAGCGAGAGCCCTCGAGCTCGCGCGCGCGAACTTCGCCGTGCAGCGCGAGCCCGCCGACGCGCGGCTTCTGCTCGAGGCCGCGCGCGCCGTGGGCGACCCCGAGGCCGCGCAGCCGGTGCTCGCCTGGCTCCAGGCGACGGGGCTGGAGGACGCGCGTCTCACGGCGCTGCTGCCGGGGAAGCGGACTCCATGAGGCGCGTCTTCCTCTTCCTGGCGTGCGTCGTCCTGGGGGCTGCGAACGCCGAGGCGCACAAAGCGAGCGACGCTTTCTTCGACCTGACGGTCACGGGCAGCTCGGTCGCCGGAAGACTCGACGTCGCCCTGCGCGACCTCGACCTCGCGCTCGCGCTGGACGCGGACGGCGACGGCGCGTTGACCTGGGGAGAGGTGCGCGCGCGCCGCGCGGACATCGAAGCGTACGCGCTCGCGCGCGTGTCGTTCGCCGGGGACGGCGACGCTTGTCCGGCGCGGGCGACGGACTTCGCGATCGACTCACACAGCGACGGCGCCTACGCAGTGCTATCACTCGCCGCGCGTTGCGCGCGCGAGCCGGCGCGCTTGCGCATCGAGTACGCGCTGCTGTTCGAGCACGACGCGCTGCACCGCGGCATCCTGCGCTTGACGACACCGGGCGGTGTCGAGACGGCGATCTTTGCGCCCGATGCGCGCGCACAGGAGCTCGCACTCGACGGCTCGGGGCGCCTGCGCCGCTTCGCCACGTTCGTGCACGAGGGCGTGCACCACATCGCCTCGGGCGCCGACCACATCGCGTTCCTGGTGGCGCTGCTCCTGCCCGCGGTGCTGATCGGCGGGGCGGCCCAATGGCGCCCGGCGCCGGCCTTCCGCCCGGTGCTCCGCGAGGTGCTGAAGCTGGTGACCGCGTTCACGGCGGCGCACTCGCTCACGCTGTCGCTCGCTACGCTGGGCTTCGTGCGCGTGTCCTCGCGCCTGGTCGAGTCACTGATCGCGCTCTCGGTGCTGGTGTGCGCGCTCGCCAACCTCCGACCCACCGCCCCGCGGCTCGGGGTCGCGTTCGCCTTCGGCTTCGGGCTCGTGCACGGGCTCGGCTTCGCGAGCGCCCTTGCGGATCTCGGCTCCGACGCCATGACGCGCCTCGCAACTCTGCTGGGCTTCAACCTCGGGGTCGAGCTCGGGCAGCTCGCGCTGGTCGCCGTGTTCCTGCCACTCGCGTTCGCCGTGCGTGGCTCGACGCTCTACCGCCGCGGCTTCGTCGCCGGCGGCTCACTCGCGGTCGCTGGTCTCGGCTCGATCTGGTTCACGGAGCGCGTGCTCGGGCGCGTGCTGCTCGGCTTCTGACGTATGCTGTCGCGGTGAAGCTCGCGAAGCCGCGCATCGACGTGGGTCTCTTCAC
>DATFUE010000053.1:0-3183 GCA_035261165.1 Myxococcota bacterium | reverse complement strand
ATCTTCATGGCCCCGTTCCACCCCGAGCACGAGAACCCCGGCCTCGCGCTCACGCGCGACATGGAGCTCGTGCAGCACCTCGACGAGCTCGGCTACGACGAGGCGTGGATCGGCGAGCACCACTCGGCCGGCTACGAGATCATCGGCTCGCCCGAGGTGTTCATCGCCGGCGTCGCGGAGCGCACCAAGCGCATCAAGCTCGGCACCGGGGTCTCGTCCCTGCCCTACCACCACCCGTTCATCCTGGCCGACCGCATCCGCCAGCTCGACGTGCAGACGCACGGGCGCGTGATGTTCGGCGTCGGCCCGGGCGCGCTGCCGACGGACGCGTTCATGATGGGCATCGATCCCGCGGTGCAGCGCGACCGCATGCTCGAGTCACTGCGGGCGCTGATCCCGCTCCTGCGCGGCGAGCTGGTCACGATGAAGACCGACTGGTTCGAGCTGCGCGAGGCGCACCTCCAGCTCCGCTCGGCGACCGAGGACGGGGTCGAGATCGCGGTCGCGAACCAGGTCTCGCCCGCGGGGGCGCGCGCGGCCGGCGAGTTCGGGCTCTCGCTGCTCTCGCTCGGCGCCACCACGAGCGGCGGCTTCAACGCGCTCGCCAACACCTGGGGCATCTGCGAGGCGCGCGCCAAGGAATTCGGCCAGAGCGTCGCGCGCCGCGGCTGGCGCCTGGTCGCGCCGATGCACATCGCCGAGACCCGGGAGCAAGCCCGCGAGGACGTGAAGTTCGGGCTGCTCGCCTGGGCGAGATACTTCCGCGAGATCGCGGCGCTGCCGCTGGTAGAGGCCGGCGTGCCCGTCGAGGAGGCAGTAGACAAGATGATCGCCAGCGGCATGGCGGTGATCGGCACGCCGGACGACGCGGTCGCGCAGCTCGAGCGGCTCGAGCGCCAGTCCGGAGGCTACGGGGCTTTCCTTCAGCTCGCGCACGAGTGGGCCAACGAGCGCGCGACTCACAAGAGCTACGAGCTGATCGCGCGCCACGTGATGCCGCGCTTCCAGCACACCAACGACCTGCGCGAGAAGAGCCTGACCTACGCGATCGAGAACCGCGCCCGCATCATGTCCGAGGCGGGCGGCGCGATCATGAAGGAGATCCAGAAGCACGCCGCCGAGCAGAGCTCCAAACAGAAGCCCGCCTGAGCCGAGCATGACACCGAAACACGTCGTCATCGTCGGTGGCTCGGTCACCGGGCTCGGGGCCGCGCTCGCGCTCGGGAACGACGGCCACCGGGTCACCGTGCTCGAGCGCGACGCGACGCCGATGCCCGTCTCCCACGTCGAGGCGTTCGAGAAGTGGGATCGCCGCGGCTCTCCGCAGGTACGCCACTCGCACGCGCTGCTCGGCCGGCTCTACTGCCTGATCCGCGACCACGCGCCCGATCTGCTCGCGAAGCTCCTCGCCTGCGGTGCCGAAGAGCTCCCGCTGATCTCGATGGCGCGCCGCACCCTGCCGAACGCCAGCGCGGAGCCCGGCGACGAGAACGTCGTGCTCCTCGCCTGCCGGCGCATCACCTTCGAGTATCTGCTGCGCCGCCACGTGCTCGACTCCGGCCGCGTCGAGTTCCGCGACGGCGACGAGGTGACCGGGCTCGCGACCGCGAGTGACTCGCCCCAGGGCCCGCCGCGCGTAACCGGCGTGCACCTGCTTCGCGCCGACGGCGCGCGCGAGGTGCTTCACGCCGATCTCGTCGCAGACGCGAGCGGCCGGCGCTCGAAGCTCGGCGACTGGCTCGAGGCCATCGGCGCGCCGCGCCCGCGCGAGGACGCCGAGCCCTGCGGGATCTTCTACAGCTCGCGCTTCTACAAGCTGCGCGAGGGGGCGGTGCCGCCGCCGCTCGCCAGCGGCATGGGGCAGGACCTGGGCTACATGAAGATCGGCATCTTCCCCGGCGACGCGCGCATCTTCTCGGTCACGCTCGCCGCGTCGCCCGACGACGACGTGCTGCGGGCCCTCTTGCGCACGCGCGGCTTCGAGCGCTCGGCCGCCGCGCTGCCGATCCTCAGGGGCTGGATCGACCCCGCGACCTCCGAGCCGATCTCCGACGTGCACGGCATGGCGAACCTGCGCAACCTGCGCCGCTACCTGATTCGCGACGGCGAGCCGCTGGCGCTCGGCGTGGTGGCGCTCGGCGACGCGCTGATCCACACCAACCCGATCGCCGGCCGCGGCTGCTCGCTGGGCTGGGTCTCCGCGTTCCTGCTCGCCGAGTCATTGCGCAAGGAGCCCGACGACCTGCGCGCGCTCGCGCTTCTCTTCGAGTCAGAGGTCGAGCGCGAGATCGTCCCCTGGTACGAGATCCAGATCCAGCAGGACCGCGACGCGATCGAGGTCGACGCCATGCAGCGCCGCGGCGAGAACCCGTTCAAGCTCCAGCGCGACGACGGCTCGCAGGACCCGAAGGCCTTCATGCGCTCGCTCATGCGCGAGGGCCTGGGTCACGCGCTGCGAGAAGACATCCACGTGCTGCGCGCGTTCATGCGTGTTTTGAACCTGCTCGACGGGCCGCAAGACCTGATGAAGCGCCCCGAGATCTTCCAGAGCGTGCTGCGCGCCTGGAACGAGCGACACACCAAGCCGCCGCTCGCCGTGGGCCCGTCTCGCGCCGAGATGGTCGACCTGTTGCGCAGCGCGGCCTAGCGCCGAGTCAGCCGGCGTCGAACGCCTCCTGCAGGCGCTTGATGTCGAGCTTCGTCATCTTCAGCATCGCGTTCAGCGCGCGCTGTGCCTTCGCGCGGTCCGGGTCCTGCAGGAGCTTCCGCAGGATCGTCGGAACGACCTGCCATGACAGCCCGTACTTGTCCGTCAGCCAGCCGCACTGACTCTCCGCGCCGCCCGCCCCGAGCTTCTCCCAGAAGTAGTCCACCTCTTCCTGTGTCTCGCAGCTCACGAAGAGCGAGACCGCCGGCGTGAACTTGTACTGCGGCCCGCCGTTCAGCGCGAGGAAGTCCTGGCCGTCGAGCACGAACGTCGCGTCCATCGGAGTCGAGCTCACGAGCTTCGAGTTCTTGAAGATCGAGACGTAGAAATTCGCCGCCTCTGCTGCCTTGCCGTCGAACCACAGGAACGGAGTGACTTTCTTCATCTGAGCTCTCCTTTTTGCAGAACCGCGCCCAGCCAGGTCGTCGGCACGGCCGAGAGGGCGAGCGCGATGGGATACCACGCCGGCCCCAGGT
>DATFUE010000052.1:0-9011 GCA_035261165.1 Myxococcota bacterium | reverse complement strand
TTTGTCGACGCCGATCTCGAGCGTGCGCTCGCGCTCTTGCCTGCGGAACGCCTCCTGCTTGTCGCGCTCCAGGCGCAGCTGAATCTCCTTGGTGCGCGCCCGGATCCGATCGCGCTCGGCGGCGAGCTCGAGCCCGGTCATGCCCTGCTGCGCGAACTGCAGGTCGAACTCCATCGAGCCGCGCGTGCCGTCGCTGGCGAGCGCGGACACGCGGATCCGATTCATGCCCGGCCGCACCGGCACGAAGCCCGTGAACGAGCCGTCGGGCGCGAGCAGAATGTCGTTCGGCCCCGCCCACTCCATGAGCGTCAGGTTCACCGCGACGACGTCTTCCACGTTCGCGAACGAGACACCCGAGAGCAGCGCGACGATGTCGCCGGGGCGACGCACCGGTGTGTATAGGCCGCCGGTCGCCTTGGCCATCTCGGTGGCCGCGACCGGGTAGTCGATCGCCGACGGCCCGAGCCCGTACACGTTCAGCATCACGCCGGCCACCTTGGCGAGCGAGGCCGCGTCGATCGCCGCGCGCGTGTCGTCCTTGTCTTCCACGTTCGCGAGGCCGAAGGGCAGCGACGGCCGGCCGTCGGTGAGGAACAGGATCACCTTCTTCGCGTTCGTCCGCGGACGGGACTGAGAGCCGGGCAGCGACGCGAGCTCGCGCAGCGCGAGCTTCACCCCCGCCTGCATGTTCGTCCCTCCGCTCGGCCCGCGCAGCCGCACCGCTTCGAGCGCCCCGCGCAGCAGCGCGTAGTTGTCCGTGAGCGGCACCTCCAGCAGCGCGTCGTTGTCCGCATTCACTCCGCGACCCGTGTTGGGATCGATCTCGCCCGAGAACGTCGCCAGGCCGATGTGCACGCGGCTCGCGTCGAGTCCGTCGAGCAGTGCCTTGGCGGCCGCGACTTCGGCGGAGAGGATCGAGTCGTCGGGATCCGTGTTCGGCGTGTCGTCGACGCCCGGCGCGAGCGAGCGCTCGGTGACGCCGATCGTGCCGTCGTTGTCGACGTCGATGCCGCTCGGGTACTCGGTCGAGCCCGAGACGTCGATCACGACCATCACGTCGAAGGTCGTCGGCCGCTCGCCGGCGATCGCCAGCCCCGAGAGCGGCGCCATGTCGGTCTTGTTGTGCAGCGTCTCGCCCGGCTTCGGCGAGCGAATCTCGATCTTCACAGGCATCGCGTCGCCCGCGCGCGCCGCTGGCCCCGCGAGCGCCAGCAGAGCCGCGCACGCGCAGCCCGGAACAGCGTGAAGCGTCAGGCGTCGAGACATGCGGGCCGCGACCATATCACGGCGTCGCGAGTCACTGGGAGGCCTCGCCCTGCAGCACTTCCGCGTCGGGCCGCAGCTCGATCTCCACGCGCCGGTTCTGTTGCCGGCCTTCCGGGGTGGAGTTGGTCGCCACCGGCAGGCTCGCGCCCAGGCCCACGGCGGTGATCCGCGCCGGTGACACGCCTTCCGCGATGAGCATGTTGCGCACGCTGTCCGCGCGGTCCTCGGAGAGGCGTTGGTTGGCGCGCTCGTCCCCCTGACTGTCCGTGTGACCCTTCACGATGATGCGCTCCTTCGGGTAGCTCTGGACCGTTCGCGCGAGGCTGCGTATGCGCTCCGCCCCGCCGGGCGAGAGCTGCGCGGAGTTCGAGTCGTACAGCACGCCGCCCTGGAGACTCACGAGCAGCGCGTCGTCCTTGCGGGTGACGTCGGCGCCCGGGATGGCGTCGAGCTCCTGCGCTTGCTTGTCGAGGTAGTTCCCGATCAGACCGCCTGCCACCGCGCCCGCCGCGGCACCGATCAGCGCGCCACCGGCGCGGTGCTCCTTGCCGCCGACCGCGGCGCCCGTGGCCGCGCCCGCGAGCGTGCCGATCACGGCGCCCTGCTTCGTCTTGGTGTCGAGCGGCTGCCCCGGCGCACAACCGAGGGCGGCGGCCAGCACGAGGAGCGGGAAGGGTGCGGCAAGAGTTCGCAGCTTCAGCATCGCAAGCCTCCTTCCAGTGGTTCCGTCCACATCGGACGTGGCGCCCGGGTCTCGGCGCAGCTTGGAGGTTAGGGCGATGCCGGCCGGCCTGCAGCCAGAGAACGCAGGGCTTCGACCAGGGGTTTTCCCACGCTATTCAGGCTGTCCGCCGAGACCGCTTCGAGCGTGTCGCCGGCCGTGTGCCAGCGCGGGCCCGGCGATTCGCGCGCGCCGTACTGGAAGTCGATCAGCGCGAGCACCTCCGCCACGCCCAGGTCCTGGAACGGGGAGTGGTCGTCGATCACGCCGAGCGCCTGCTGCGGATCGAAGGGCGGCGGCAGGCCCAGCCTCGCGGCGGCCGTCTCGAAGCTCTTGATGAGCGCGGGTGAGGAGCGCATGTCGAGCGCGAGGTTCAGGTCGCGATCACCCACCATGTCGACCTCGACGACCGCGGCGACCCGCGCGAGCGAGCCGTCGTCGGCCATGCGCTGCGCGAGCGCCTTGCTCCCGTACAAGCCGTCGTCGGCAGTGATGGTCTCGCCGAACGCCTCCTCGCCGTCGAAGAAAACGAGCTCTATCGGCGGCGGCGGCTCGTCGCTCGCGAGCGTGCGCGCGACTTCGAGGAGCACCGCGGCGCCCGACGCGCCGTCGTTCGCGCCGACGAAGGCGATTCCCGGGATGTTCTTCGTGTCGTAGTGCGTGACCACCAAGATGCGCGGCGCTGCCTCGTGCCTGCTGCGCCGCGCGATGAGATTCGTCATCGCGACCGGCGCGCCGGCCGCGCGCGGCACGCGGAAGTCGTGCGCTTCGACGAGCCAGCCGGCCTGGCGCAGTCGATCGCGAATCAGCGCGCGCGCTTCGGCCGCAGCGGCCGAGCCGGCGGGGCGCGGACCGATTCGGACGAGCGCCTCGAGGTCGCGAAACGCGCGAGCGGCGTCGAACTGACTCGGCTGAGCGGCGGGCGGCGCGGCGGCCCGCTCGCGGCACGCGAGCCCGAACAACAACGCGGCCGCGAGCGCTGCTGCGATGCGCGTCGGCTTCGACAAGCCGCGCACTCTACACCGGCGACCGCCCGCGGGCTTGCGCCACCAACTCTGCGCGCGCGCGACTCACGAGAAGGTGCGCCGGTCCCGCACGGAGTGTCGATGCTCGTGCGCGCGTTCGGTGCCACGCTACAGGTGATAGACGGCCTGCGCGTCTCGGTCGAGGTGGAGGCCGGCGCGGGGTTGCCGGCGTTCCACATCGTCGGTCAGGCCGACCGCGTGGTGAACGAGAGCCGCGACCGCATCCGCGCGGCGTTCCGCCAGTCGGGCCTCGAGTTCCCGCCCGGGCGCGTGACCGTGAATCTCGCGCCGACGGGGCTGCCGAAGGTGGGCTCGGCGCTCGATCTCCCGATCGCGGTCGCCATCGCGGGAACGCGGGTCGAGCTCGAAGCGGCGCAGCTCGAGCGCTCGATCTTTCTCGGCGAGCTCGGCCTCGACGGCGCGCTGCACCCGGTGCGCGGCGTGCTCGCGATGCTGGGCGCGGCCGACGGCGAGGTGATTCGCCAGGTGGTGGTCGCCAACGGAAATCTCGGCGAGGCCGCGCTGTGTCCCGGGCTCGAGCCGCTGGGCGCGCCCGATCTCGCGAGCGTGCTGGCCTGGCTGCGCGGCGAGGCGGCACTCACTCGACCCGGAGCGCCGAGCGCCGCAGGCGCGCCGTCGCCGGCCGAGCCGGACCTCGCGGAGGTGCACGGGCAGGAAGCGGCGAAGCGCGCGCTCGAGATCGCTGCCGCGGGCGCACACAACTTGCTGTTCATCGGTCCGCCCGGCAGCGGCAAGACACTCCTCGCGCAGCGCCTGCCGGGCATCCTCCCGCCGCTTCCGTTCGCCGCAGCGCTCGAGGCGACGCGCATTCACAGCGCCGCCGGCACCCTCGCGAGCGACGGTCTGCTCGCGCACCCGCCGTTTCGCGCGCCGCACCACAGCACCTCCGACGCGGGCATGGCCGGCGGCGGTCGGCCGCTGCGACCTGGAGAGATCTCACTCGCGCACCGCGGCGTGCTGTTCCTCGACGAGCTGCCGGAGTTCCGCCGGCCCGTGCTCGAGGCGCTGCGCCAACCGCTCGAGGAGGGCGAGATCCGCATCGCCCGCGCGCACGGCGGCGCGCGACTTCCGGCGCGCATTCAGTTGGTCGCGGCGATGAACCCCTGCCCCTGTGGCTGGCGCGGCGTGGCGGCGCGCGAGTGCCGCTGCCTCGAGCCCGAGGTGGCGCGCTATCGCGCCAAGCTCTCCGGGCCCTTGCTCGACCGCATCGACCTCCACGTTCCGGTGGCGCCCGTGCCCTGGCGCGACATGCTGCGCGCGGGGCACGGCGGCGAGCCGAGCTCGCGCGTGCGCGAACGCGTGCTCGCGGCGCGCGAGCGGCAGGCGCGCAGACACGCCGGCCGCAGCTGGCTCACGAACGCGGAGCTGCCGAACGCGGCCCTCGCCGCGCACTGCCGGCTCGAGCCGGATGCGCGCGCCCTGCTGGAGCGCTGCGTGGGCGCGCTCGGCCTCACCATGCGCTCGTTCGTGCGCAGCCTGCGGGTCGCGCGCACGCTCGCCGACCTCGAGGGCGCCGACTCCCTTTCGAGCGCGCACGTCGCCGAAGCGCTCTCGTACCGCGCGCTCGATGGCATCGGCTGACGAGTATCACTGATGCGTGCAGGCGGGCCGGGTCGCGATGTCCAGCGGGGGGCGCGCCGGGCCCCGCTAAGACCTATGCACCGATCGGTGTATAGCGGATCACGGTGCGCGAGCCGTCCTTGTAGCTCGACTCGAAGCGGGGCTGCCACTTCTCCCACTCGTCCGGGTAGCGCTTGGCGTAGCTCGCGAGCAGGCGCTCGAAGGTCGCCGGTTCCCCGTCGACGGCCGCGCTCGCGAGGAACGTCGGCGCCGCGCGCAGCTTCTCCTTGGCGTCGGAGTACGGGCCGAAGTCGCCGACCCAGAGGCGCGCCTTGTCCTTGCCGCCCTTCAGCGTGCGCACCTTCCAGCCGCGGGTCGCCGTCGCGATCACGACCGCGTCCTTGTCCCAGAAGTACCAGACCTCGCCGTGACAGCGGCTCTCGCGCCCGTCGCCCCGGAGCGGCGAGACGTAGACGAGGTGACCCTTCGCCAGGTCGGCCAGCACGGGCGCGCCGAGCGCGAACTTCGCATCGGCCGCGCGCAGCCGTCGCGGCAGCGCGAGCGCGCCCAGCGCCAGCGCCCCGCCCGAGAGCAGCGCGCGCCGAGTGACTCCGGGAGGGCGCTCAGTGGAGGTGTCGTCGGAAGAACTGCGTCGTTCGGTTCCAGGCATCGGTGGCCGCCTCGCGGTTGAAGACGTCGGCGCGCGTGTCGTTGAAGAACGCGTGATCCGCGCCGGGGTAGATGTGCACCTCGATCGCCTTCCCGGTCGAGCGCACGTCGCGCTCGAGCTTGCGCGCGACCTCGGGACTCACGAACGCATCGCGCGCGGCGAACAGGGCGAGCACAGGCGCGCCGAGCTTCGCGAAGTCGAGCTTCACGTTCGGGTGCACGCCGTAGAAGTCGACGGCGGCGCCGACGCTTGGGCTGCGACACGCAGCCGCGAGCGCGAGCTGGCCGCCCATGCAGAAGCCCACCACGCCGACCTTTCGCACCACGACGCCGGGCCGGGCCAGGAGATACTCGACGGCGCCGTCGAGCTCGCGCGCGGCGCGCTCGATGTCGAGCGCCATCATGAGTCGCCCGGCGTCGTCGGGCTTCTGCGTCGACTCGCCGTGGTAGAGGTCGGGCGCGAGCGCGACGAAGCCGGCCGCGGCGAAGCGATCCGCGACGTCCTTGATGTGCTCGACCAGTCCCCACCATTCCTGGATCACGATCACGGCCGGACCGCTGCCCGACGCGGGCGCAGCGAGATAGCCCTGCGCCTTGGCGCCGTTGCTCGCGAACTCGACCATCTGACCCGGCATGCGCCCTCCCCCGCTCGCGGCGAGTCTAGCAGCGCGCGGCTCCGGTCAACGCGCGGAGTCGAGCAGCCCGCGCAGCTTCGCGTTGTCGGGCTCGATCGCCAATCCGCGCTCGAGCCGGACCCGCGCCTCCTCGCGGCGGCCGAGCTCGAGCAGCGCATAGGCCGACTGGTACAGCGCCTCGAGGCTTCGCGGGTCGAGCTCTAGCGCGCGGTCGTAGCTCTGCAGGGCGCCAGCGAAGTTCGCGCGCTTCGCGGCGACGTAGCCCTTCGCGATCCAGGCCGACGCCGTCGGGTGGAGCGCGAGGCTGGCGTCGAAGTCGTGCTCCGCAGCATCGAGCCGACCCGCGCGCAGCTCGAGCAGGCCGATGCGCGTGCGCACCTCGGGGCTCGCGCGGCCGATCCAGCGCAGGCGCTGGTCCGCGGTCTCGAGGCGGCGCACGTCGCCGCGCGCGAAGCCGGCGCCGACCCCGCGATCCATCTCGAACGCGCCGAGCAGTGACACGCCGAGCGAAGCAGCGCCGAGCACGCCGACGAGCGCGCGCTTCGCGCCGCGCCGCGGATCGACGGCGATCGGCAGCGGCTTCGCGTTCGATTCCAAGCGCAGCACGCGCGCGACGCGCGCGTCGCGCAGCTTCCAGATCACGCCGTCGAGCATGAAGTGGTGCAGGTTCACGAGCGCCGCGACCAACATGCCCAGCCCCGCGTCGAACGGCAGCGCCCCCAGCACACCCGGCGCGAACACGAGCGCTGGCAAGGTCCACGCCGTGGAGCCCGCGGCGAGCGCGCGCGCATAGAAGCGCGACACCGAGAAGTCGCGCTCGCGCGCTTCCTCGTAGGACGCGGTGATCCACACGTATTGAGCGGCGTGCGCCAGGGCAATCCACAGGAACGCGTACTGCGCCTGCGCGAGACCGAGCGGCTCGACACCCTGGGCGATCTGCCAGTTGCGCGCGAGCGCGGGCACGACGAACCAGAGCGTCTGCGAGAGGATGAGCAAGAGCGCGGGCGCGACCGCTCTCCAGGTCCCGCCGCGCAGCAACAGAAACGCCGCGGAGCCCGAGAGCCCGAGCCACACGAGCGACCCCGCGGCGAGCGCGAAGTCGCGGACCGGCGCGGGGATCCCGAGCGTGCGCACGTAGTAGGCGTAGCCGGTGACTCCGTCCGGCATGTACGCGGGCGTGGCCTGCCCGTGGAGTGACACGAATGCGAGCGCGAAGGAGCACACGAACGACGCGCGCAGCAGGCGACCCGCGAGCGGGGTCGGCGCCGCACCGCGCCGGCGCAGCAGCACCATGGCCACGCCGAAGTTCTGCGCCGTGTAGTGCCACGGGCTCCACGTGAGATAGAGCGTCACGAAGAGCGAGCCGAGCGCGATGCTGCGCAGGCTGAGCCAGAACGCGAGACACAGCGCGGCCGTGGCCCAGATCGCGAAGCGCGCCTGGAGCTTTCGCTCCTGGCGGTCCTCGTAGACACGGATCAGTGTCGCCCCGTAATGGGGCGTCGACACCAACAAGGTCGCGATCGGCAGCAGGGCGAACGGCACCCACTCCCGCAGGCGCGCGCCCGCGATGCAGTGCAGGACGAACACGGCGACGTAGGCGAGCCCGCAGCCGAAGAGCAAGTCGCTCACCGGTCCGAACAGCCAGCCCCGCGGCGCGGTGGCGGACGAGGGCGGCTTCGACGCAGCGGACATCGGCTCGGGGACCCCTGAGAGTGTAAGAGTGAAGCCGCGCTAGCGGCTGGTTCCCCGGTTGCGGGGCCGTTTGCTGGTACGCTCCGCCGCGATCACCAGATGATGGGGCGGCTCGCCTCTCGGCGCGCCGGGCGGCTCGGGCTCTGCGGCGTCGATCAGGCGCAGGCCCGCAGCGCGCAGCGCGGCGAGCAAGGACGGCAGGCTCGACAGCGGTCCGACCCTCGCGCGCACGTCGGCGCGCCAGGGGTGCTCGAGCGCCAGCACGAGCCGGCCGCGCGGGTGGAGGAGCTTCGCCGCGACTTGCAGCGCGCGCTCCGGCTCGGCGCTCTCGTCCAGCGCCAGCACGCAGGTCACCAGGTCGAACGGGCCCTTGGGCAGAGAGCTCGGCGCGAGCAAATCGGCGACGGCGAACTCGGGCAGCGGGCTCTCACCCGATTCCTTGGCGTCGTGATCGGCGGCGTGCACCGCGGCGGGTGACACGTCGATCGCGAACACCTGCGCGCCGTCCGCCGCGAGCTGGCGTGCGAGCGCGCCCGTTCCGCAGCCTACGTCGAGCGCGCGCCGGCCGTGCACGCGGCCGGCCAGGCGCAGCACTTCGTGTTGCAGCGCGACGCGTTCCGGGGGCAATTGCGCGCGCAGGCGCGCGCCCTCGCGCAGGTGCTGCGCGACTTCACTCCAGGAACCACTCGGTGGCTGTGTCGAACGCGACATCGCGCCCGGAAGGATAGCCCGCGCATCACGTCTCGTCCGCGAGCTCCATCTCGAGCATGCGCGCCTCGACTTCGGTCAGCCGGTGCGTCGGCCCGCGGCCGATGCCCTCGCATAGCTGGCGCGCTTCGGGCGTCCACTTTCCGTCGGCGATCATGTCGCGCCAGAAAGGGAACGTGCGGCACTGCGTCGGGCGCGCGCCGTAGACCGTACAGCGATTGGTGCCGCGCTCGAGAAACACGCAGCTCGCGTCGTCGAAGCGCAGCTGCGTGTAGCCGTACTCGTCCTTGAACGTGAAGCGGCGCCGGAACTCGCGCACCGAGAGCTTCAGCTCGTCGGCGAGCGCGCCCGCTTCGTCGGGATTCAGGTACACGTGCGCGTACTCGCCGCGCGCGGTGCAGCAGCCGCCGCAGCCGGTGCATTCGAAGCGCAACCCGCCCTTCGCGGTCACCGGCTCTCCTCGCGCATGACCACGAGTGCCTGGTCGATGTCGGTCGCCGAGACGTCCAGGTGAGTCACAGCGCGGATCGTGTCGCTCGAGAACGCGCTGAGCAGGACGCCGCGGGCGCGCAGGCGCTCGGTCCACGCGGGCGCTTCGGCGCGCTGGAAGATCAGGATGTTGGTCTCGGGCGGCGCGGGTACGGTGACACCAGGCAGTGTCGCCAGGCCGGCGGCGAGCCGGCGCGCGTTCGCGTGGTCCAGGGTGAGCCGCTT
>DATFUE010000051.1:0-3181 GCA_035261165.1 Myxococcota bacterium | reverse complement strand
GAGCGATGCCGCGCGCGAGTCCGCTGCAGCGGGCGTCGCGCCGATCGTCGCGCGCGCCGAGGCGGCGGCCGCGAGCGGCGATCTCGATGCCGCCATCGCCGGCTATGCCCAAGCGGAGGAGCGCACGCCCTGGAACGTGCGCCTGCGCAGCCAGCTCGTCGCCGTTTACACGCAGCGCGCCGAGGCGAAGCGGCGCAAGCCGGGCGGCGCCAAGGGTCTCGCCGCTGCGGAGAAGGATCTGCGCGCCGCGCGCGCGCTGGCGCCCGAGGATGAGACGGTGAAGCGCAGCCTCGCCGCGATCCTGCTCGAGCGCGCGGCGTTCGAGAAGGACGACGCGCTCGCCGGGCGGCTGCGCGCCGAGGCGACCGAGCTGGCGCCCGAGGTCAGCGCGCAGACGCCGGCGGTGCGGCTGCCGATCGAGACGCGCCTCGACCTCGCCTACGACCTGATCGACCGGGGCAGCATCGACGCGGGCATCGACCAGCTGCGCGCCGTCGTGCGCGAGTATCCGCAGAACGCCCAGGCGACGCGGCTGCTCGCGCAGGCGCTCGTTCGCCTCGGCACGCTGCAGACGCAGAGCCGCGACTTCGATCACTCGACGGCGAGCTTCACGGAGGCGGTCGAGCAGTACGCGCGCCTCCTGCCCTGCGACGGCACGCGCTGTGACTCGGCCGAGCTCGAGCTCGCGCACCGCAATCGCATCCTGTCGGCGCTCGACGCGGGGCAGCTCCAGCTCGCGCGCGCCGCGCTGCGAGAGGCCGAGGCGGTCGGGCTCAAGTTCGCTGACTTGGTGAAGCGCTGGCCTGAATTGAAGGGTGGGCCCTGAGCCCTTCCCCGCCTGCTATGCTCCCGCGGCGATTTCTAGGAGGAATGCGATGGCCACGCACGGTGGAAAGCTCGCGGCCCGGGCACTCAAGATGGCCGGCGTCGACTGCATCTTCACGCTCTCCGGCGGTCACATCATGCCGATCTACGACGGCGCGCTCGACGAGGGGATCCGCATCATCGACGTGCGCCACGAGCAGGCCGCGGTGCACGCGGCCGACGCCTATAGCCGGCTCAATCCGACGAAGATCGGCTGCGCGATCGTGACCGCGGGGCCGGGAGTCACCGACGGGGTGACCGGCATCGCGAACGCCTGGCGCGCGAACAGCCCGATCCTGGTGATCGGCGGTCAGGGCCCGTTCTCGAATCTGCGCCGCGGCTCGCTCCAGGAGATGGACCACGTCTCGATGATCCGCCCGATCTCCAAATGGGCCGACGCCTGCTACGACACGGCGCGCATTCCGGAGTACATCGAGCTCGCGGTGCGCCACGCCACGTCGGGGATTCCCGGCCCGGCATTTCTCGAGATTCCCATGGACGTGCTGATGGGCCCCGGTGACTTCGACAAGGTCTGGTTTCCGAGGTTCCGCCGCGCGCCGCGCCAGGCGCCGGACCGCGCCGACGTGGTCGCCGCGCTCGAGATGATCGCCGGCGCGAAGCGCCCGATCATGATGGCCGGCACGAGCGTGAAGTGGTCGCAGGGCGGACCCGCGATGCGCCGCTTCGTCGAAGAGACGAAGCTGCCCACCTTCTTGAACGGCATGGGCCGCGGGCAGCTGCGCTTCGACGACCCGCAGTTCATGAATCGCTCGCGGAAGGATGCGATGGCAAAGTGCGACGTGTTCGTGCTCGCCGGCTCGCCGCTCGACTTCCGCCTGCGCTTCGGCAAGGCGATCCCCGCGAACGCGAAGATCGTGCAGCTCGAGCTGGAGAACACGCTCGTGGGGCAGAACCGCTCCGCGGACGCGGCGATCGTCGGCAACCTCGGCGTGGCGTTCGAGCAGATGCTGCAGATCATGAAAGAGGAGTCACTGAAGCTCGACTTCCACGCCTGGCGCGACGAGCTGCGCGCGCTGGAGACGAAGATCGAAGCCGGCTTCCAGAGTGAGTTGGCCTCGAACGAGGTGCCGATCGATCCGCTGCGCATGTGCCGCGAGATCCGCGACTTCATCGACGAAGACACGATCCTGATCGGCGACGGCGGCGACATCGTCGCGCAAGCAGCGAAGGTCGTGCCGGTGATGAAGGAGAACTGCTGGATGGATCCGGGCCCGCTCGGCACGCTCGGCGTCGGCATGCCGTTCGCGCTGGCCGCGAAGCTTTCCTTCCCCGAGAAGAAGGTGCTGATCATCTACGGCGACGGCTCGTTCGGCTTGAACGGCTTCGAGTACGACACCGCCGTGCGCTTCAACCTGCCGATCGTCGGCATCGTCGGCAACGACGCCGCCTGGGGGCAGATGCTGCGGCCGCAGATCGGCATCTACGGCAAGGAGCGCGCGGTCGGGACGTATCTGAGCTACACGCGCTACGACAAGGTGGTCGAGGCGCTCGGCGGTCACGGCGAGTTCGTCGAGCGACCCGAGGGCATCCGCCCGGCGCTCGAGCGCGCGTTCGCTTCGGGCAAGCCGGCGCTCGTGAACGTGATCATCCGGCGCGACGAGACCGAACCGAAGGGCAGCACGTACGTCTAGCGGCGAGGGGCTCGCCGAGGCGAGCTGGGGTCCGACCGTCGGCGACGCGCCGCCCGAGGGTCATCCGGTCGCGAACGCCGCGGCGCGCGCCTTCGCCGATGCCAGGGGCGTCAGCTTCGCGGGCGGCCGCATCGATGCGCTCGTGCTCGTGCGCTCCGAGGGCAGCGTGCTTTCCACGCGCGAGCCGCACGCGACACGTTTCGGTGTCGCCCAGGTGAGGCGCGCGCTGCGCACGCCGAGTCTCTCGCTGCTGCACGTCGTCTTCGCGCCGGCGTCGACGCGGGCGCTCTTGCTCGGTCTCGTGCTGCTCGAGAACCGCGCCGACGAGCCGCTCGCGCTCGAGTACACCGAGATGTGGGACGTGTCGGTGGGCGACTACCGGGTCGCGGATGCGGCCTGCGAGCGGCGCTTCGGCGGACACGTGTTCGCGCTCGCCGAGGCCTCGTCGGTCACACGCGCCCGCGCGCCCGAGGCCGCGCCGGTGCGCGGGCTGGCGCTCGACATCACCGTCGCCGTGCCCCCGCGCGCGCGCCGGCACCTCGAGTTCGCCTACGTGGCGCTGCCCGACGAGGAGGACGCGGGCGAGGTGGTGCGGGCCTGGCGCGGCGGCGCCGCGGCGGAGCTCGAGCGCATCGGCGGCTCGGGCCAGAGCGTGGCGGCCTACC
>DATFUE010000050.1:0-5138 GCA_035261165.1 Myxococcota bacterium | reverse complement strand
TTGGCCCGAATCTGCGCGGCGACCTCGCTCGGGAGAAGTCGACGGAGCCTGGTCTCGTCGCTCACCCGCCCATCATAACTCAAGCTTGAACCCCGCTCGGGCGAGCTTCATCATGCGCGCCATGGTTCGAGCCTACTCCATAAGCGCCGCGGACATCGCTTCGGAAAAGGCGCGCAGCGGCGGCGACGTCGCGAAGTTCGACTTCGCGAACGTCCTCAAGCTCGACCGGCTCGAGCTGCGGGCGCTCGGGCCGCGCGACGTGCACCTGCGAATTCTCGCGGTTTCGGGCGAGCACAACGTCGATCACGCGATCCTCGCCGACACCGACGGAATCGCGGCGCGGCGCGGCGGCAAGATCTATCCCGGCAATTCCGCGGTGGGCGAAGTCCTCGCAGTGGGCGCGGAAGTGAAGCGCTTCAAGCCGGGCGACATCGCGCTCACGCACTGCAACGGCGAGCCGGATGCCTACGGCTTTCCGCTGCGCATCTGGGCCTACGACCAGCCCGACTCGATCGGCTGGTACGCGGAAGAAGCGGTGGTCGGCGAGTGGCAGCTCGTCGCCGCGCCGCTCGACTGCGGGCTGTCGCTGTTCGAGATGGCGGCGCTCCCGCTGCGCGCGCCCACCGCCTATCACTTGTGGCGCCGCGCGCTCGGCATATTCCGCCTGAAGATCTCGGACGAGAAGCTGCGGCGCCTGCACGTGCTCTCGTTCGGCGGCGGGGTGGGCGAGCTGTTCCTGATGCTCGCGAAGTCCGAGGGTCACCACGCTTACTTCTGCTCGGGCTCGCCCGAGCGACGCGCCGCGCTCGAGCGCCAGGGCATCCACGGCATCGATCAGAAGGCGTTCAACCGCTTCGCGTCGCGCGACGACGTGAAGGCGTTCTCGGGCGAGGTGAAGAAGCTCACCGGCGGAGCGGGCATGCACGTCGTCTGCGACATGCTGCGCGGTCCGGTGTTCGAGGCCGGGCTCGCGGTCGCGGCGCGCTGCGGCGTGAACGTCTCGGCGGGCTGGCAGCTCTCGCAGCAAGTCACCTACAACTCGACCTTGCAGTCGGTGAAGCAAGTCACGATCGACCACTCGCACTACGAGACGGTCGACGGCTGCGGCGCGGCGACCGAGCTCTACGGCGTCGTGTTCAAGCCGACGCTGCACAAGGAAGTGTACGCTTTCGAGGACATGCCGCGCGCGATGCACGAGATGTATCTCGGCACGCAGACCGGCATCCCGATCATCCGCGTCGCCGCGCAGCTGCCGGAGCGCCTGCGAAAGCTCGGCTAGTGGCAACGAGTCACTGGCTGCTCAAGTCGGAGCCCGAGGTCTATCCCTGGGCGACGCTCGTCTCCGACGGGCGCACCACCTGGGACGGCGTGCGCAACCACCAGGCGCGCAACAACCTGGCCGCGATGGCCAAGGGCGACCTCGTGCTCTTCTATCACTCGCACGTGGCCGAGGTCGTCGGCATCGCGCGCGTCGCGCGCACGTCCTTCCCCGATCCGACCGCCGACGATCCGCGCTGGCTCGCGGTCGAGCTCGAGCCGGTGCGGGCGCTCGAAGCGCCTGTGTCGCTCGAGACCATCAAGGCCGACCGCGCGCTGGCGGGAATGAAGCTCGTGACTCAGTCGCGGCTCTCGGTGATGCCGGTCGAGCCGGCGCACTACGAGCGCATCCTCGCGCTGGCGAAGGCGCCCGCTAGATCGGAGAGAGCGACGCCGGCGGGGGGCTCGCCTCGAAGCCCGGGCGGTTCATCACGCTCTCCTGCCCGAGGTCGTCGGCGGTGAAGTAGCTCTCGAGCTCGCGCAGCGATTGGTCGAGCGGATAGCGCAGGGTCACCCAGAGGCCCGGCGCTTCGGCGGTCGCGCTCTCGCGCACCTTCGCGATGACCCCGGACGCGCGCGTCACGACGTCGCCGATCGCGCGCAGCCGGCCCTCGCCCTGCTCGCTCTTCGCGCCGAGATGGTTCACGAGCTCGGAGTAGAGGCCGTCGATGCGGCGCGCCGAGGCGCCGACGGCGTCGCAGTCCTCGTGGGATACGTCCTCGAGGTCCTTCACGAAGATCATGTGGAGCTGATCGCGCTGGGTGAGGATGTCGGCCCAGATCGCGGCCGTGGGGCGGGTGCCGCCGGTCGCCACGTCCTTTGGCGGCGCCGAGTCGCCGGAGCGCGAGCAGCCGGCGCCGAGCAGCGCCACGAGCGAGACGGCCACGGCCAGGTTCACGGCGAAGCGGCTCTGCATCGCGACCTCCTGCGAGAGGGCGGCAGCGTACCCTAGAGCAGCGCGGGGTACGAGAGGCTGCCCGACACGACGCGCGCGCTCGAATGCAGGCGGTGTACTTCGCGCTCGCCGGTCCGCACCAGGTGCACGACGCGCCAGCCCCGGGCGACGAGGGCATCCGCGAGGATCTGCCGGTGGCAGCTGCGCCATTCACGCTCCGCGCACAGCACCGCGCTCGGCCGCGCGCGGGCGAGCGCCTCGAGCGCCGCGAGCCCGGCCTGGAGCGCAGGCGTTTCGAGCGCGTCCGCGAACCCGCGCAGCGCCGGGTCGCGCCACGCGCCGTTGCGCGAGCTCTCGATCGGGCCGCTCGGCTCGCGCCGCCCGCCGAGCGCGTCGCCGAGGAACGCGTACGCGATGCCGGCGCGCTCGAGCTCCGGCACGAGTCGCTCGCGCGAATGCTGCGGGAAGCGGCGCGACACCGGAAAGCGTCGCACGTCGGCGACGCCGCCGACACCGGCCTCGCCGAGCAGCGCCACGAGCTCGGCCGCCGCGCGGTTCGAGTGACCGGCGGTGAAGATCTCCACGATCAATCCCAGGATCGCATGGGCACCCGACCCATGCTCAGAAGCGGTCGGGCGAGAACGGCGCGAGCGCAAGGCTCGGCGGCTGGCCCATACACAGCTCGGTGACGAGCTGCGCCGTCATCGGGCCCTGCGAGATGCCGCTCATGCCGTGCCCCGTGGCCAGGACGAGATTCTCGAACGCGCGCGGCCGGCCGAGGATCGGCAGATCGTCGGGGCAGAGCGGGCGCAGACCCCGCCACGTCTCGAGCCGCTCCGAGCCGGCGACGCCGGGCAGGAAGCGCTCCACGGCGCGCAGAAGCGCGGCGACGCGCCGCGGACTCACCGCGAGGTCGAGTCCGGCCAGCTCGAGCGTGCCCGCGAAGCGCAGCCGGTCACCGAGCGGTGTCACCGCGACCTTCGCTTCGCTGAGCAGGATCGGGTCCGGGCCGAGGTCGGGGGGACAGCGAACGGTGACGCTGTAGCCCTTCGCCGCCTGCACCGGGAGGCGCAGGTCGACGAGCGCCGCGACCGGTGGCGACCACGCGCCGGCCGCCAGCACGACCTCTGCGGCCTGGAAGTCGCCGCGCGTGGCGACGATGCGAGTCACCCGGCGCCCCGTGCGCTCGAGCGCGAGCACCTCCTGCCGCGTCTCCAGGCGCGCGCCGCGCGCCGCCGCGCGCTCGGCCAGCGCCAGCACCAGGCGCTGCGGATCCAGGTGCGCGTCCGCGGGGAAGTACACGCCGCCGCGCAGCGACGCCGACGCGCGCGGCGCGAACCCGCGGAGCTCGTCGGCCGAGAGTGCGCGCCCCTCGCCGCCCAGCGCCTCGAGCAGCTCGAGCTCGTGCCGCGCCTTCGCCAGCCCCGCGTCCGACTCACACGCGATGACGAGCCCGCGGCGCGCGAAGCCGAAGTCCGCACCCGGCTCCGCCGCCCACTTCTCGTACAGCGCGAGGCTGGCCAGGATCAGCTCGCGGTTCAGGCGCATCGTCTCGGCGGCGCGCGAAGCCGTGGATGCGCGCAGGAAGCCGAGCAGCCAGCGCGCGAGCTCGAGGTCGAGCCGCGGCTTCACGTAGAACGGGCTCTCCGGATCGAACAGCCAGCGCAGCGCCTGGCGAACCACTCCGGGGGCGGGCAGCGGCGTACCGTGACTCGGCGAGATCCAGCCGGCGTTCCCGTACGACGCGCCCGAGCACAGCTCGCCGCGCTCGAGCAGGACGACGCGCGCGCCGCGCTCGGCGAGCGCGCACGCGGAGGCGACGCCGATCACACCGCCCCCGATCACGGCGACGTCGTACGACTGGCTCATGGGCTACACCCTACGGTGTCGCGAGGCCGAGCGCGGCCGCGAGCGCGTGGTACACGAAGTTCTGCTCCTGCACGCCGTGGAAGAGCGCGGCGCCGGGGCCGCCCGCGTAGATGGGCACGTCCTCGCCGGCGTGCGTCTCCGCGCCGAGCGCGACGGGCGCCTCCTGCAGGTAGTCGGGATCCTGGACCTGGGCGTTGCTCAGCTCGGGCCGACCGAGCTTCACGCCCTCGACCGTCGTCGGCCGATGCGGGAAGCGCTTCGCGCCCTCGGGCTGCGCGTCCGACTTCCCCGTGTAGCCCGGACCGTTCGCGTAGCTCAGCGTGGTGTACGGCCGGCCGGTGAGATCCTTGACGGGCTCGCCGCCCGCGGCCCCCTCGCCGTTCGAGCCGACGACGAGCCCGAGGATCGGATTGCCGCGCTTCGGGTAGCCCGAGATCGTGAGCGTGTGACTGTGATCGGCGGTGACCACGATCAGCGTGTCGTTCGGGTTCGTCTTCTCGAGCGCGACCTTCACGGCGTGCGCGAGCTCGATCGTCTCGGTGAGCGCGCGCTGCGCGTTGCCCGCGTGGTGACCGTGATCGATGCGGCCGCCCTCCACCATGAGAAAGAACCCCTTCGGGCTGCGAGTCAGAACGTCGAGCGCCTTCCCAGTCATCTCGGCGAGCGACGGCTCGCTCGGCGGCACGGCGCTCTTGCGCTCGATCTCGTAGCTCATGTGCTCGGGCGTGAAGAGCCCGAGCACGGGGCGCGCCTGTTTCGCGTCGAGCGCGATGAGCTCGTCGCGACTCGACGCGTATCTCCCCGCGGGGAAGCGCTTGCGCCACTCCGCAACCAGATCGCGGCCGTCGCCGCGCGACCCGCCGGGCGCGGGCAGGAAGTTCGCGCGCCCGCCGCCGAGCACGACGTCGATGCCATCGCCGTGTTTCTCCTCGACGAGCTGGCGCGCGATGTCCGGAAAGCCCGCGGCGCGGGCCGGCGGCGAGAGCATCGCGTCGTTCTCCCAGTTGCGCTCCGGGGTATGCGCGTAGCAGCCCGCGGGGGTCGCGTGAGTCACCGT
>DATFUE010000049.1:0-6251 GCA_035261165.1 Myxococcota bacterium | reverse complement strand
GCGGCGAACGCGACCATCGGCATCCGGACGCAGTTCAGCCTCACCGGTGGCGACCGCGTCGCGATCCCCGTGTTCTTCCAGGTCGAGGCGGGAGTCCCGACTCCGGAGCCGCACTCGGCGCTGCTGATCGGACTCGGACTCGCCGGCTTGGCTGCGGCTCGCAAGCGCCACGGCGCCTAGCGCCCGCGCTCAGGACAGCCAGCGACCCAGGGGGGTTGCGAACAGGAAGCGGATCAGCTTCCGCATGCCCGCGTCGCGCTTCTCGGTGTAGGGGTAGTGACTCGCGGCCTGTCGGCCGCCGAAGCGGTCGCGGATCAGCGGCTGCGCGTGGCAGTAGCCGCGCAGGCCGTCACGGCCGTGGACGTGGCCGACGCCACTCTGCTTGCGCCCGCCGAACGGCGCCTCGGGCACCCCGTAGGTCATCGTCAGGTCGTTGACGCAGACGCTCCCCGAGTCGATGCGGCGCGCGATCTCGCCCGCCAGCCGCGCGTCGCGCGTCCACACGTTCGCGCCCAGCCCGTAGCTCGTCTCGTTCGCGCGCGCGATCGCCTCGTCGACGTCGCGCACGCGCACGATCGGCAGCACCGGGCCGAACGTCTCCTCGCGCATCAGCGCCATGTCCGAGCGCACGTCGACGATCACGGTCGGCTCGTAGTAGAGGCCGCCGAGGCGCGGGTTCACGCGTCCGCCGACGAGCACGCGCGCGCCGGCCGCGATCGCTTCGTCGACCTGCCGCACGATCGAGTCGAGCTGTCGCGGCCAGAAGATCGCCCCGACGTCGAACTCACCCGACGCTTCCTGGCGTAGGGCTCGCGTGCGTGCGACCACCTTCTCCGTGAAGGCCTCGGCGACGTCCGCCACGACGTACACCCGTTCGGTGCCGCAGCAGAACTGGCCCGCGTTCAGGAAGCCGCCCGCGAGCGCGCCGCCGGCTGCGGCGTCGAGATCCGCGTCGGCGCAGACGATCATCGGATCCTTGCCACCCAGCTCGAGCGTGCACGGGATCAATCGCTCGGCGCACGCAACCGCGACCCGCCGCCCGGTGGCGACGCTGCCGGTGAACGAGATCTTGTCGACGCCCGCCTCGCACAGCGCGGCCCCGGTCTCTCCGTCGCCGCTGAGCAGCTCGAGGACGCCCTCGGGCAGACCGGCTTCGCGGAACAGGTCCGCCGCGATGCGGCCGGAGAACGGAGTCACTTCGGACGGCTTCAACAGCACCGCGTTGCCGGCGAGCAGCGCCTGCACCGTGGGGTTGAGCGACAGGATCACCGGGCCGTTCCAGGGACTGATCACGCCGACGACGCCGAGCGGCCGGTAGGCGATCTCGAGCTTCTTCGTGAGTCGCAAGAGGCCGTGCAGCGGGACGCGCTCCATGCGCAACAGGCCCGGCGCGCGCTTCGACCAGTAAGTCATCGCGTCGCACGCCGCGAAGACCTCCATCATGCGCGCTTCCGTCGCGGGCTTGCCCGACTCGCGCACCACGATCTCGACGATCCGATCCTGCTTCTCGACCAGGAGCGCGAGCGCGCGCTGCACGAAGCGGACGCGCTCTTCGACCGCGAGCGCGGCCCACCCGGGCTGCGCCTTGCGCGCGCGCTCCAGCGCCGCGCGCACGTCGGACGCGTTCTGCACCTCGATCTCCCCGATGGGCTCGCGCGTGACCGGGCTCGAGATCGCGAGCCGGCGGCGCGCGCCCGGGGGTACGTCGATCGGTGTCACGATGGCCATGGGCCGAGTGTACCATCGGCCTGTGGTCGAGATTTTCTTCCTGTGCGCGCGCCGCGCGGGTCTCTCGCACGCGGAGTACGCCGCGCACCTGCTCCTGCGCCACGCGCCGCTCGCGCTGCGCCATCACCCGCGCCTGCGCGGCTATGCGCTCCACGTCGTCGAGGAATCCCTGGGTGACTCCGAGCCGATCGACAGCGTGAACGCGCTCGCGTTCGACTCGTTCGCGGACTTCGCGGAGCACCCGTACGACTCGGCCGAGGGCGAACGGCTCGTGATCGAGGACCACGCGCGCTTCCTCGGCGGCGCTGCGGGTTACACCGGTCACGGCCAGATTCATCACGACGCGCAGCCCGGGTCCGAGCTCGGCGTCGCGACTCCGGGAACGCAGTGGATCTGCGCGCTGCGCCGCCGCGCGCGACTCTCGGCCGCGAGATTCCACGACGCGCTCGGCTCCGCGTTCGTGCCGGATCTGCTCGCGGGTCAGCCCGGCGCGACGCGCGTGGCGATCCTCGAGGTCGAGCGGAAGCTCTACGCCGAGAGCGCTCAGGACTGGGACGCGTTCGTGCAGCTCGGCTTCGCCGACGCCGCGCGCGCGCCGCTCCACCCGTTCGATTCGCCGGACTGCGGGCAGAGCCTGCGCCGGCGCGTCGCGGCGCTGTGCGAGGCGACCGCGGTCTGGCGGGTGCGCGAGTACGTGCAGCGGCGCGCGAGCTAGTATGCTTGCGACATGGCGAGCGCGCCGCGCATCGACCTCGTCGACCCGAAGTGCTTCGCGAGCGGCCAGCCGCACGATCAGTTCCGCTGGCTGCGCGAGCACGATCCGGTGCACTGGCATGCCGAGCCCGACGGCCCGGGCTTCTTCGCGCTCACCCGCCACCAGGATGTGTCGGACGTCGGACGCGATCCGGCGGCGTACTCGTCGGTGCCCACGATCATGATCACGGACCCGGGGCCGGGTCTCGAGCTGAACATCGACGGCCACCAGATGATGCTCACGATGGATCCGCCAAACACACGCGCTACCGCCGAATAGTGAGCCGCGAGTTCACGCCGCGCGCCTCGGCCGCGCTCGGTCCGCGGATCTCGGAGCTCGCGGCGCAGATCGTCGACCGCGTGATCGAGCGCGGCGAGTGCGATCTGGTCGACGACGTCGCCGGCGAGCTGCCCTCGTACGTGATCGCCGAGCTGCTCGGAATCCCGCTCGACGACGGCCGCGAGCTGTATCGCCTGACCGAGGCGATCCACTCCGCCCCCGAGTCACAACCGCCCGGCGCGGCCGGCGCCGCGGTGATGAAGATGTTCGAGTACGCGCAGTCGGTGATCGCCGAGAAACGCGCGCGCCCGCGCGAGGATCTCGCCACGAAGCTCCTGCAGGCCGAGGTCGACGGCCGGCGCTTCGACGACATCGACTTCCAGCTCTTCTTCATGCTGCTCGTCGACGCTGGCGGAGACACGACGCGGAACCTGGTCGGCGGCGGCATGCTCGCGCTCTTCGAGCATCCCGCGGAGCGCGAGAGACTCGCTCGCGATCTCGATCGCTCGTTGCCCGGCGCGGTCGAGGAGATGCTCCGCTGGGTCTCCCCCGTCGTCTACATGCGCCGGACCGCGACGCGCGACGCGGAGCTCGGCGGCCGCAAGATCCTCGCCGGCCAGAAGGTCGTCATGTACTACGGCGCGGCGAACCGCGACCCGTCGGTGTTCGTCGACCCGGAGCGGTTCGATGTGACTCGCGACCCGAACCCGCACGTCGCCTTCGGCGGCGGCGGCGCGCACTTCTGTCTGGGCGCGCACATCGCGCGCGTCGAGATCGAGGCGATGCTGCGCGAGCTCCTCGTGCGCCTGCCGGACATCGAGCCCACGGGGCCGGCTGTGTATCTTCCCTCGACGTTCATCTCCGGACCGAAACACCTGCCGGTGCGATTCAGCCCGGGCGCGAAGCGGAGCTAGTCGGCGCTTCCCGCTCGCTTACGCGATGCCGTGCAGGCGCGCCGGGTTTTCGACCAGGATCGCCTGTAGCTGGGCTTCGCTCGCGCCGCAGTCGCGCAGCCAAGGGACGACGTGGTCGTAGACGTGCGCGTAGCCCCAGCCGCCGTACGCCTTGTAGCAGGTCTTCCAGCCGATCTCGTTCCCGATCAGCACGCGGTCCGCGTGACCCGCTTCGACGAGACGCATCACGGCGTCGATCTCCTCCTTGTCGCGCGGGAACGCGCGGCCGGGACCGACGATCTCGTAGTACTCCTCGTGGCCGAAGTGATCGTACGAGACGTAGCCGAGCCCGCGGCGCAGCACGTGCTTCGCCACGTCGGCGGAGTAGAAGCCCATGTGCGAGAGATAGACCTTGCCGAGGTCGGCGCCTTCCGCTTCGAGCAGGTCGAGATAGAAGTCCAGATGATGCTTCGGTATCTCGCGCGAGCCGTGCGTGCCGCCGTTCGGGTGTACGGTGAGCGACGCGCCGGTGCGCGCCTGCGCGCGCGCGGCCGCGCGCAGCACCTTCTCCTCGTCGGGCAGACAGGGCATGTCGGGCATGCCGCTGCAGCCGATCTCGCCGATGTTTCCGGCGCGCACGCCCGAATCCGCGATGCCTTCGGCTATCTCGCGGACCATCACGTCCGCGAGCGCGCCGACGTCGAGCGCGGCGACCTCGGGGGGATGACTCGCCTGCGTGTACCAGCCGGTCGACGCGATCACGTGCAGGCCAGTCGCGCGCGAGATGCGCGCCAGCGCCGCGACGTCACGGCCGATCCCGGGCAGCTCCATGTCCACGAGCGCGCCGCCGCCCGCGCGCTTGAACTCGCGCGCCTCGCGGATCGCCAGCTCCAGGTCGGACTGCACCAGGTTGTCGAGCACCACCAGGCCGTTGCGCCGCGCGAGGCCGAGATTCTCGAGGCCGAGGGGCTTGGCCGCGATGCGCGCGGTCTCGGGATCCTGCGGCGGCGCATACCAGCACGAGATGTCCAGGGTCAAATGCACGTGCGACATCGTCCCGCCGAGTGCCTCGGGGGCGATCGCGCCGAGCACGGTGTTCACGTGGGCCACGCGCGGCTCAGAAGCGGTCGATGCCGACGTCGCTGGAGTAGAACTGCTTGTACCAGCGGCGGAAGCGGCCGACGTCGCCGTCGTTCTCGGCGAGCAACGGCTGCGGGCGATAGATCTTCTGGTTCCAGAGCTTGAAGTCGAGCTCCCAGTCACTCGCGTAGAAGTCGAAGAAGCCCTCGAGCTCGGCCTTGGTCGCGGGCTCCGACTTCTTGGCGTAGTACGTGTGCACCACCTCGCAGACTTCGTCGTCGATCGGCGTCAGGGTCTGGATCGAGACTCCCGCCATGCGCCCGGTAACTCGCGTGAGTGACAGTCCTGGACCGTACATGAACGACCGGAACGAGGTCTCGCCCTCCGCGTTGGACTGCACCTCGGCCTCGCGCTTCAGATCGAGCACGAGCGTTGCGATCGGGCCGTCGCCGTCCCAGTTCACCTTCTCGATCTGCATCGCGTGCACGTGCGCGAAGTGCTGGATGTCGACCGCGTTCTCGTACATCTCCTGGATGTGGGTCGCGAGCTCCCAGCGCACGCGCTTGTACTTGTAGTACTCGGCGCTCGTGACTTCGGGAATCTCGGGAATCTCGAACTCCGGCGGCTTCTCCTCCGCGTGGTGCCACACCATGACGTAGCCGTTCCGCTCGCGTGTCTCCCAGGCGCGCGTGCGCGCGAGCGCGGGGATCTTCTTCGCGTAGGGCACCGACGTGCAGCGGCCGTCGCCCGCCCAGCGCCAGCCGTGGAACGGGCACTGGAGATCGTTGCCCACCACTTTGCCGCCGACGCCGAGGTGCGCGCCGAGGTGCGGGCAATAGGCGTCGAGCGCGTGCGCGACGCCGTCCTCGCCGCGATACACCACCAGGTCCCGGCCGAATTGGTGCAGGGGGCGCACCTCGCCGGCCGCCAGCTCGTCGCTGAACGCGACCTTGAACCAGCCGTTCGGGGAGTGCGGCAACGGGATGCGCTTCATCGGGGGCCCTCCGGCAGCGCGTTTAGAACACGTTTCAGTCCGGCGATTATCCCCCCGACGAGCGCCGCCTGTCCAATCAGATGAACTGCGCTCGCCTTCCCGATGTTCTTCGCTCGCCTGCGGCTCGCTGCGCGCGCCTTCCCGATGATCGCGTGGGCACCCTACCCACGCTCCGCCGCTTGCCGGCTCGGCTCGAGGCGGCTCTCGCCTCGCCGTCGCGTTGTTCATAAGCGGGATCGAGAAGACTCGGAGTGAAAAACCTCAGTCACTCATTCACTCAAACCGCGCGGGAGCCCGGCGGGGGCCGGAGCCGGCTGAGGGGGGTCCTGTACTCGGGGGGACCCCCGAAGCGGCGACGGACGCCGACCGGGCGGCGACACGGGATCCGAAAGATGCAGCCCGAGCGCTCGCCGGATGCCGACGAACCGGAGGCGTACCCGCTGGGTGAGGAGGCGCCGGCGACGCGCGGGCGGCACATCTGATGGTTCTACACTCGGCCAGGCGCAGCTCTCGCCTCGCCGTC
>DATFUE010000048.1:0-5024 GCA_035261165.1 Myxococcota bacterium | reverse complement strand
TCCGGGTTGATCGGCTCGCCGACGGTGCCGAGCAGGCGGAGCGACGCGAGTGAGTGCTTCTTCACGTGCTCGTCGCCCCAGCGCATGAACGTGCGGATCGCGGTGGGTGCGGTGTAGAAGATGGTGACTCGGTACTTGTCGATGATGCGCCAGAAGCGCTCGACGTCCGGGAAGTTCGGGGCGCCCTCGTACATGAGCGTGGTCGCGCCGTTCGCCAGGATCCCGTAGACCACGTACGAGTGACCCGTGATCCAGCCAATGTCGGCCGTACACCAATAGGTGTCGTCTTCCTTCAGGTCGAAGATGTATTTCGCCGTGGCGGTGACGTGCGTGAGGTAGCCGCCCGTGGTGTGCAGGACGCCCTTGGGCTTCCCGGTCGAGCCGCTGGTGTACAGGATGAAGAGCGGCGCCTCGGCGTCCATCTTGGCCGGCTTGCAGTCACTGGAGGCGTCGGCCATCAGGTCGTGCCACCAGCGATCACGGCCTTCCTTGATCAACACGTCCTGGCCGGTGCGCTTGTACACGATCACGTCGTGCACGCCGGGCGCGCCGCTGAGCGCCTCGTCGACGATCGCCTTCAGCGGCACGACCTGCCCGCGGCGCCAGCCGCCGTCGGCGGTCACGACCAGCTTGGCCTGCGCGTCGTTGATGCGGTCGCGCACCGAGTCGGCGGAGAAACCGCCGAAGATGATCGAGTGAATCGCGCCGATCCGCGTGCACGCGAGCATCGCGATCGCGAGCTCCGGCACGAGCGGCATGTACAGCACCACCCGGTCGCCCTTGGCAACGCCGCGCTTCTCGAGCACGTTCGCGAACTTGCACACCTCGCGGTGGAGATCGCCGTAGGTGAGCACGCGGCTGTCGCCCGGCTCGCCCTCCCAGATGATCGCGGCCTTGTTGCGCCGCCAGGCGTTGGGCCCCTCGAGGTGCCGGTCGAGGCAGTTGTAGCTGACGTTGGTCTTTCCGCCGACGAACCACTTCGCGAACGGCGGCTTCCACTCGAGCGTCTTCTTCCAGGGCGAGAACCAGGTCACGTGCTCGCGCGCGAGCCGCGCCCAGAACTTCTCCGGGCTCTTCGCGGCCTCCTTGACCCAGGCCTTGTAAGTCGCGGCGTCGAGGTTCGCCCGCTTTGCGAACACCGCGTCGGGCTTGAAGCGGCGCTTCTCCTTGAGGGTCGACTCGATCGAGTTCGCATCCGCCATGGGCGCTCAGCTCCTCATCCAGGCTTCGACGTCGGCGACCTCTTTCGGAATCGCGGCCGTCAGGTTCTCGTAGCCGCCGGGCGTGATCGCGACGTCGTCCTCGATGCGCACGCCGATGCCGCGGAGGTGCGCCGGCGACTTCGGCTCCGTCGAGCTGAAGTAGAGCCCGGGCTCGATGGTGAAACACATGCCGGGCTCGAGCGGCCGCGGTTTGCCGTCGACGTAGTAACTGCCCACGTCGTGCACGTCGAGGCCGAGCAAGTGACCGGTCGAATGCATGTAGAAGGGCTTGTACGCCTCGGTCTTGATCAGCTCGTCGACGTCGCCGGAGAGCGCGCCGAGCGCGACCAGGCCGAGCACGAGCTGGCGCAGCGCCACGGCGTGGATCTCGGGCAGAGTGACTCCGGGGACCACGGCGCGGAACGCGGCCAGCTGTGAGTCGAGCACCGCCTGGTAGACGTCGCGGGCCGCGCCCCGAAAGCGCCCGCCGACCGGGTAGGTGCGCGTCACGTCCGACGCATATCCGTGTAGCTCGACCCCGGCGTCGATCAGCACGATCTGGCCGTCGGCGAGCGGGTCCTTGTTCTCGACGTAGTGCAGGATCGTCGCGTTGTCGCCCGCGCCCACGATCGGGTTGTACGCGGGACCGGCGCCGCCGCCGCGCCGGAACACGCGCAACAGCTCCCCCTCGAGCTCGTACTCGCGCACGCCGCTGCGGCACAGATGCGCGGCGCAGTGGTGCGCTTCGGCGGAGATCGCGGAGGCGGCGCGCATGATCGCGAGCTCGCCCTCGGATTTTCGCAGCCGCATCTCGTGGATCGCGTCGTGCGGCGACACGATCTCGCCCGGCGCGGTCACGCCCCGGCGCGCGCGCGCGCGCACGTCCGCGAGCGCCGCGACCACCAGGTCGTCGAGCGCGCGATCGCGCCCGAACGTGTGCCAGAGCCGTGGCCTGTTCTCCAACAGCCCGGGCAGCTTCGCGGCGAGCTCGCCGATCGGGAACGCCTCGTCTGCGCCGTAGCGAGTGACTGCCCCCTCGGTTCCGGGCCGGCGGCCGTTCCAGGTCTCGAGCAGCGGGTCGCGCGGCTGCACGAAGAACGTGAAGCGGCCCTGTGTGAACACCGCCAGCGCCTCGGGCTGCTCGAAGCCGGTCAGGTACCAGAGGTCCGAGTCCTGGCGGAAGGGGTACTCCGTGTCGTGCGAGCGCGTGCGCGCGTGCGCCCCCGGGACGAGCGCCACACCCTCGCCGAGCTGGCTCTGGAAGCGGCGCCGCCGCTCGGTGAGCTCGGCGCTCGAAATCGGATCAAAGCTCTGCAAGGAACCTCCCGGCACGGCCGCGCGCGAGGTTACCAAGGCGGCGCGACCACTTCACCCTTCGAGATCGTCGCTCCCTGCCCGCGACTTGCGCACATCCACACCCGATCTGCGCGTTTGCGGATCACAAGCCGCGCGAGCCCGTGCGCCGATGAGTCCCCGAATGGGAGTGCGCGCCGTCCTCGGATCGATTCTCGCCGCCGCGCTCGCAGCGAACCAGGGATGGGCGAGCAGCGATCTCCCTATCCCTGTGCCCGCTGGGGCCGTGGCCGTCGCGGCTCCGGACGCGCTGAAGCCGCGGGTCGAGGTGCGCCTGTTGATCGACGCCTCGCTCGCTCCCGGCCGGGTCGCGCGCGTCGGCGCGCTGTTCCGCCTGGATCCCGGCTGGCACCTCTATTGGCGCAACCCCGGCGACGCCGGCCTGCCGACGCGCGTGCGCTGGCAGGTCGACGGCGCCGAGATCGGACCGCTCGCGTGGCCCGCGCCCGAAATATTCCGCGACCCGGAGGCAGGCGTGACGAGCTACGGCTACGAGGGCGCGGTCCTGCTCTCGAGCGAGCTCGTGCGCCTGGCAAAGCCTTCCGGCCCGCGCGCGGTGCGCGTCGAGGCCGACTTCCTGGTCTGCAAGGACCAGTGCATTCCCGGCAAGGTCTCGCTCACTCGCGACCTCGACCGCGCTCTCGCGGGCGGCGGCTCCGCGGCGCTCGCCGAGCGCACGCACGCGCTGTTCGAGCACTTTGCGGCGCGCGTGCCGCGGACCGCGGCCGCGCTCGGCGTCGGCGTCGGCGTGAACGAGGTGGAGCTCGCCGAGCGCACCGGCGATGCGGTGCGCGCGCGACTCACCGTGCATCCCTGCGGCGCCGCGACCGAGTCGCCGAGTGACTCGAATTGCGCCGCCGATTCGGCTGCGTTCATTCCCGCCGCGAGTCCTGGCGTGACGCTCTCGGACGCGACGAGCGCCCCGGCGCTTCCGGGCGCGCGCGCGCTCACGCTCGCGGTCGAAGGGCGCTCGACGTCCGCTGGAGCGCCGTCCGAGGCGCGGCTCGCGGGTGTCCTCGAGCTGCGCCAGAGCGGCGGCGGGGTGCGCTTCGTCGAGCTCGACCTGCCGCTGCGTTCCGATGCGCCGGCGAAAGCGAACGGCGCGCCCTCGTTCGCTTGGGCGTTCCTGCTCGCGCTTGTCGGCGGACTCATTCTGAACGCGATGCCCTGCGTATTGCCGGTGCTCGCGCTCAAGCTGTTCGCGCTCGCGGACCTCGGCCAGCAGAGCCGGCGCGAGACGGCGGCGCACGCGTTCGGCTACTTCGCTGGCATCGAGAGCGCGATGCTCGCGCTGGCCGCGCTCGTGATCGCGCTGCGCGCCGCTGGGACCTGGGTCGGCTGGGGCTTCCAGTTCCAGGAGCCGCGCTTCGCGCTGGCGATCACGCTGTTGCTCGTCGGCTTCGCGCTGAACCTGTTCGGCGTGTTCGAGATCGGCTCACCCTCGTCACTCGCGGGTGTAGGCCGGAACGCGACCGGCGTCGGCCGCAGCTTCTTCGACGGCCTGCTGGCGGTAGTGCTCGCCACGCCGTGCTCGGCGCCGTTCCTCGGCACGGCCGTCGGCTTCGCATTCGCGGGGTCCGGCGTCGCGATCGTCGCGATCTTCGTCGCCATCGGCTTCGGCCTGGCCGCGCCGGTGTGCCTGGTCGCGCTCGCGCCGGTGACTGCGCGATTGATGCCGCGCTCCGGGCCGTGGATGGGGCAGCTGCGCAGCGCGCTGGGCTTCGCGCTGCTCGCGAGCGCGACCTGGACGCTCTGGATCTTCGGGCGCACCGCCGGCGTGGACGCCGTCGCCGGCGCGCTCGCGCTCACGCTCCTGCTCGCGCTGGGCGCGTGGCTCTACGGCCTACACCAGATGGTGGAGCGCGGCGGGCGCGGCCTCGCGATCGCCGCCGCGATCCTGATCGTCGGGCTCGTCGCGCTGCGCCCGGTGTGGCGCGCCACGGCGGCGGCGGCGCCCGCGGAGCGCCGCGCCGCCGCCGAGCGCTCCGGCTGGCAGCCGTTCGACCGCGAGGCGATCGCGGCCGAGCTTCGCGGCGGCCGGCCGGTATTCGTCGACTTCACCGCGGCCTGGTGTCTCACCTGCGCGCTGAACGAGCGGCGGGTGATCGCGAGTGACAGCGTGAAACGCGAGCTCGAGCGCCGCGACTTCGCGCTGTTCAAGGCGGACTGGACCTTGCGCGACGAGGCCATCCGCACGGAGCTCGCGCGCTTCGGGCGCGCCGGGGTGCCGCTCTACGTCGTGTACGACCCGGAGTCATCGGCCGACCCGCGGGTGCTGTCGGAGCTGCTCACGATCGACGGTCTCTTGGACGCGCTGCGCGCGCGAGGCGCCCGTGGCGCGTAGCCGACTCGCGCTCGCGGCGCTGCTCGCCGCGACGTTCGCGCTCGCCTCGAGTCATTCGGCGCCCGCCGCCGAGTCACGCCTGCTCGGCACCGTGGTCTCCTCGGAGGCCGAGCGCTCGCTGGCGG